>JACPPY010000047.1 GCA_016190755.1 Chloroflexota bacterium
AGGGAGTGGCCGGCAAGGTGCTTCAGACAGTGGGGGTCGCAGCACCACCTCCCGTACGGCCTGTCGAAAATGTGGTGCCAAAACCCTGACCATGCCCCGATTTCCCGTTCAAATCATTGTCGCACTGTAGAACTTGGGTCAGAGATCTACCGGTTCTTCGACTGGTCCGACCAGAGGGTTGAGGAGGCCGACAGGAACCTCTATTATCATATGTCGGGCAACTACTTTGTAGGCTTCACCTACGATCGGAACAATCGGAAGACGCTCGACGAGTGGCGCAAGACATATGGCTTTGACCGGAACTCGTTAGTCGGCGACCCACTGTTTGTTGACCCGGCCAACCGGAACTACAGTCTCAGGCCCGGCTCACCTGCACTACTGCTGGGATTTGTAAACATTGACCAGGCCCGGATTGGGCTGTTACCGGATTTCCCCTTTGACCGAGACTAGGCATTTAAGGCGCAGAACACCGGCCATGAGCACCCATTACTTCGGGCGCCAAGAAATTCCCGGCCCAGTCCGCGTTACAGCCTGATGATCGCCATGATGAAGATTATAGCGATTTGGAACAGGCCCTGGACGCCGCCAAGCCTGGCGTTGCGCATGCCGAGCCGCGAGATCAATCCTATGTCCGGCTTGTCCGACAGTAGCTGCCGGAAGACGCGCACCTCGTTCGGGAGAAGTAACCCGAACCCCTGTACGGTAAGTATACCGGTAATGACAAGGGCAGCAATGACTTTGGGGCTGGTAAGGGAGTATCCCAATCGCCCCGCAAGCTGCAGCCCCGCGGTCGTCGTTACTGCTGCGAGCACAGGCATCAAAAAGGTCATACGAGGGACCAGCCGTTTGAAAATCGCGGCCCGGCTCGCTGGGTCCATGCCTCCGAGGACCGGCCCCAGGACGAATCCCATGAACAGGTCTATGCCTGTCCACAACGCGCCGGTCATGATGTGCACGAAGTTGAGGAAGAACAGGGAGCCAGACACGAGCGCGTAGGTAAGCATCCCCCCGGGCAAGACGATGGCAGCCCCGACGAATACGGGGTTGGCCATCCGTATGACGCTTGTGAGGGTGTTGGGCCTCGCGACCTGTCTTCGTACTTGCTCAGTAACCATGTCTTCTCCTCGCACATCGAACGGTACGTTCAACCCGAATCATCTCAGCCATACTCCGGCGCGGCAATGGCCGTTTCATAGCGCCGACACACTTTTTCGGTTACAGCCTGTCGCGACGGTAGTGTAGTCTGGAGCTATTCCTGCCTGAAGATGAGCTGCTGCAAGCCCACCTCGATATCCGAACGGGTCTACTTGTATTCCATATTGAAAGATGGGTTGGTTGTCCTCAGAGTTTGCTAAATGCCCGACTTAAAGGGTCCTTTGGGTGGGACATGGTAGCAGGAATTATGTGGGACCTCAATTCCCTCTTTCAATACCATCCGAGGTTCCAACAGCTTGCCTCGGAGGATGCCCATTCCGTTGCCGTCAGAAAAAACGTGCTCCCCATCGACTATCTCCAGGACAACCATGTTGGCATCCCTTCCACACGCCAAGCTGCCCCTTTGTCCCTCTTCTCCAAGGGCCCTGGCCGGATTGATGGTTGTCATCTCTATTACCTGGTCGATACTTAGCCCTAAATTGAGAAATTTTGACATCGTCACCAGGAGGCTTTGTACGATCCTCACGGACAAACCGCTGATATCGGTGCTGATAACGGTTGGTAGAATCCCCTGCCTTATGGCATGTCTGGCGATTTCAAAGCTGAAGTGGCTCAGTCCATGGCAGGAATCGAGGATAACGCCTCGTTTCTGCGCCTCAAAAAGCTCAGGCTGCACCTGTCCATTTGGCAGGATAAGTCCCCCGGCTTCCCATGTCATGAAATGACAGAGGATATCCCCCTTGTCCATGAGCCTGACTGCTTCCCGTGAAAAATGGTCTACCGAATCATTTTCGGTCCGAGATCTGTGGTCGCCAATATGCAAGACCAGTGGCAGCTTGACCTCAGCCGCCAGTTTCTTGGCGATCTCAACTGCACTCAACCCCAACCCATCGGCAAGCGGTTGAATTGCACGAAGCTTGACACCTCTAATAACGTCCCGATTCTCCTCGATTACACGGCGCGTTAGTTCCACGTCGATATCATACTCGTCCCTGATTTCCGGATAGGTTGGAAGCCCCGAGGTCGCTAAGTTCAGAAAGCAGAACATCTTGGTTCTGGAGGGTTTCATAGTGAATTCTTTCAGGACATAGAAGTTCGCAGGGCCTGCAGTTCCGCCCTCGCAGAGCAAGGAAACACCTGAATGCAGACCGATATTGTCTGGCTCGACTGTCACGCGCCGCAGGCCTTTTGCCGCGTGACAGTGCAGATCAATTAGCCCTGGTACTATTATCCGGCCGTTTACCGGTATTGCTTTGTGTGCCTCAGAGACAGGAATGTCTTTCCCCACGGCGGCAATCTTGCCGTCCTTGATCCCGATGTCTCCGACATCATGGATTTTCTGTGCCGGGTCGATGATCTGTCCGTCTTTCAGTAATAAATCGTACATCCGATTCACTCCTGTACGATGAGCCAGAAAGAGTCAAAACTCGGGATGCATCTCATAGAATGATCTCGCACCCAATGTTCATAGATTCTATGATGTCGTTCAACTTGCGCAGGTGGCCTTCTTCGGGCGGCCTTAGACTGTCGAGACCATAAGTGCGGTCCAACGCCAGATACTTGCTGGTGCCGAAGCGATGGTAAGGCAGGAGGTGGACCTTTTTGATTTGTTTTTTGTCTGAAAGAAAATGGGCGATCTCTGAGATTGTTTCACTCGAATCGTTGACGCCTGGGATTACGGGGATGCGGATTATGACAGGTACGCCGGAACTCAGCGCTAAGCTCAGGTTTTCAAGAATCCTATCGTTATTCTTGCCGGTCATTCTTAAATGGTATTCCGGATCCAGAAGCTTGATGTCAAAAAGCACGAGGTCGGTGTGAGGCAAGACTGTTTTCCAGGCCTCCGGCCCGGCATAACCCGACGTTTCTATGCACGTCGTAATGCCGGCATCCCTACATTCGCCGAACAGGTCAGCAACGAAACTGGGCTGCGAGAGAGGTTCGCCGCCTGATACCGTGATCCCCCCACCGGAATTTCGGTAAAAGGATCTATCCCTGACAACCTCCTCAAAGGCCTCTTGGGCCGTTGTCTCCTTTCCGTACGTTTCAAGGGCGCGGGGCAGGCAGACCTCCACACACCGGCCACAATTGGTACAAGTATCCCTGTTTATTCGAACACCCTCAGCAGTCACAGAAATGGCATGCTCTTCGCAAACAGCAACGCAACGCCCGCATTTATTACAAACCGAGTTCCTGTGGCCGACTTCGGGAAACGGGTTCTGGGACTCGGGATTAGAGCACCAGAGACAACGCAATGGACAACCCTTAATGAAGACGGTGGTCCTGATCCCGGGCCCGTCTTGAATGCTGAAGCGTTGGATATTGAATACCACCGACAATTTGAGTAGATCCTCCTGCCCGGTATCAGGCTCGCTCCAAGGAACAGAACAACTAAGCCTTCTGGTCCAGAGAGACGGCCCCTTCAGGACAAAGGGCCACACACATGCCGCAGCCAAGGCAATCGTCGACGATCACTCTGGCTGTCGTATCCTCCATGGTCATAGCAAGGCATACGTGGTCGACACATCGCCCGCATCCGGTGCATTTGAGTGAGTCGACCACCGCAAACATCTTTCCCTGCTTGAAATCCATAGTCTCAGGCGCAATTATGTATTCTTGGGCGGCTCTAACAAACTCCTCAGGAGAGTTGTAACCCTGCTCTGTCATATAGCGCGCAAGAAACTGCTTCTGCCTTCGAATGGAACTTCTCCCTTGGTAGAGTACCTCGGTGACCGTCTGCGTTGCTTTTGCCCCGAGCATCATGGCCTCAATGACGTGCTCTGGACAGGTAATACCTCCACTGGCGATAAGGTCGATATCGGGAACGTACTTGGCTATCGTCGCTATTTGTTTATAGATTATCTGTCTAAGCCAGCTCCCGCTTCCGGCTGCAAATGGATTGCCGCTGAGGAATTGCCACTTGGATTTACCGCGGTTATATATATCGGGCGGCGCAATAACTACCGCGTTGTTACTGCAGTTGATGAACTTACCGCCGGCGTTCTTGATGCGCCTCGCCATGTCGATTATGCGCGGGAACCCCGTCTCGGGGCTTAGCTTAACTCCAACCGGAATGCTCACTGCCTGGGCAACCTTTCTGACGATCGCCTCGATCAGTTCAGGTTGGTCGCCTACCAGCACGCCGGCGCTGTAAAGAGGGAAGCTCTTGTCAAAGTAATCGTCTACTCCCCCTTCGATGCCAGCAGCGAGCGCGACTGAAGCGTTGATTTCAATCAGGTCCGTGCCTGCTTGTTCATGTGCTACAGCTCCACCTACAAACGATTCAGGAAAGGCTCCCAAACCGTGCACGTTTGCGATAATGGGGACGTCGGCAGGCTTGTCTTGTTTCAGCAGTTTCACAATTTCAATGTTGTATTCCTGGAACCTTCTGGCAGCTTTTTCAGGAGAACTGCCAACGATACTGGCGGCCATGAACAACCCCTCTGTGCCTATGCCCTCTGTCTCTATTCTCATGAATTTGAACACGTTGGAGCTTCCCCTGTACTGGAAGGGTTTGGCCTTGCTTTTCAGCTCGGCAAGTAACTCCGGGGGAATATACCTTCCCCCGGGCACGCATATGAAACCTGCGCCAGCTTTTACATCTTTCAAAAGCACATCAGCATGCTTCCTGGGAGTTGATTTGTCCTGCCTGATGAAAGGAGAACCAATTGCGCCAACCCCGATCGGATTACGCATCTTTACACCGGCAAGGGTTACGCTCATATCAGGGGACCTGTTAATTGTCATAGTACTACCTCACTTATATGATTCCGATCCAACCAGGACACGCTACATCCGGTCGAAACGGCCACCATCACAGGCAATGTTCTGAGCTGTGACATACGAGGACTCATCCGAAACCAGAAAGAGCACCAGGCTAGCTATCTCACGGGCATCGCCAAGCCTGGCAAGGCAGGCATGTTCGACTACATTGGCTTTGTGCTTTTCAACAGCTTCGGGACTTCTACCATTGAAAGTTCCCTCAGTTATGATCCCGCCCGGACAGACACAGTTGACGTTAATGCCGTATGCTCCTAACTCACGCGCATGGGTTTTGGTCATCTGGATAACGCCGGCTTTGGCAGCGGTGTAATTGGATGAGCTCTTAGCCGAGCCCCCCATCCCCTCGATCGAAGAAATATTAAGTATTTTCCCGTACTTGCGTTCGATCATATGGGGAGCAATGGCCTGGGTGCACAGAAATACGCCCTTGAGGTTGACGTCAACTACCCTGTCCCAGACCTCTTCCGACATGTCCAGCAGCGTGGCACGACCCGGCGTTCCGGCATTGTTAACCAGGATATCCAACTTCCCTAATTGTTGCATGGCAGATTGCATCATGTTCTTCACTTGTTCTTTGTTCGACACATCCGCAGTGATAGCGATCGCCTTGTGCCCCAATTGTTTTATTTCTTGCGCTGTTTTCTCCGCCTCTGAAGCGCGGATATCATTCACAACGACATCCGCTCCCTCCCCTGCGAAAGTCATGGCTATTACCTTGCCGATACCTCTTGCTGAGCCTGTAACCAGTGCTACCTTTCCAGCTAACCGCTCCATATTGCTCCTCTCTAATTAAGATTCTTGAGAACGATATCTGTAGCAACACCAGGACTGCGGAATGAGACGACACTCACGTCTTGGACGAAAACTTACCATGCCGTTAATTGTTTGTCAAGGTATAACCATCTTAATGTTTATTAGAGAATACTTTTTGCACGACCTGGATGAAAGTGCTATACTGGACATCTGCCGGATGAACACCGATCCTGGAAGGTGGGATAAAGGATCCCGCTTGCCACGGGTGGGCTGCTTCGAGAAAAGACATCGTTACTGAATCGCAATCGCAAAGAGCATCGACTTTCGAAAAGCCGGAGGTAATTGTGTGAAGGGACCCACGGAAGAGCTTTTGAATTTTGTGATGGCAACGGACTTCAGGGACTTACCAGACCAGGTTGTTCGCGAGTCGAAGCGTATTGTTATGGATTCCATAGGAGTTGCGGTTGCTGCCCTGGAAAGCGATAAAGGCCGCTGTGCCGTGACGCTCGCAAAAAGGTTAGGAGGGGGACCGGAATCAGCCATATTAGGCACGCGTGATAGGCTTTCGTGTGCTAATGCCGCTTTCGCTAACGGCGAGCTTATAAACGCCCTGGACTTCGACGCTTACTCTTTTCCGCTTCATCCACCACCATCTATTATCCCGGCGCCGCTGGCCATCGGCGAAACGGTCGGCGCTTCTGGCAAGGACCTGATCCTTGCCGTGGCGCTGGGCTACGAGATATCTCTACGACTTGCTGTAACCGTCAGGGGCTTGAAGCGTGTCTTTAGCTCGGCGGAAGGAATTGAAGTTGGGAAGATAACTGGCACTAAATATCCCGTTTCGTCTGTAGGTGCAACTGTTATCGCAGGGGCTGCAGGTGCGGGGAAGGTGCTGAAGCTGGATAGAGACACCATGGCCAGAGCCATTGGGCTGGCAGCGCATTACTGCCCTATCCCGCAGAGCAAGTGGAGATTCACCTCGCCCATACCCATGACCAAGTATATTTCTTCCGGTTGGGTTTCCCTGGCCGAAGTAGTCGCGGTGCTGCTGGCTGGAACTGGCTACACCGCTGACACAACTCCTTTAGATGGTGAACTGGGGTGGTGGAGGTACTTCGGTAGTGGCGCCTGGAACCCGGAAGCCTTAACAGAGAAACTGGGCAGCGAATGGCGGATGCTGGGTAAGGTCGAATATAAGCCGTATCCCTGTTGGGGAGATGGCCATCTGGCGCTCGATTGTTTTATCAAGATCATCAATGAAAACAGTCTACGTCCCGAGGATATAGAAAGTGTAAAGGTGCAAACCACACCAAGCATTACCCATCCCAGGCAGAAAGAAAAGAATATCAGAGACCATATGGTCGCACAATTCAGTCTGCCTTACGTCATAGCGGTGGCTGCCAACAGGATTGACCTTTCGAGATGGCAGGACCCGGAAACCATCAAAGACAAACAAATACTGGGCTTCATGGACAAGGTCATGCAAGAAGCCCACCCGGATTTTGCGAAGGTACAGGCAAAAGAGCCCTACAGTATGCTGACGTCTGTCGAGGTCAAGGCTAAGGGGAAGGTATTCCAGGAACAAGGCAAGTATAACCGGGGCTTCGAGATGACGGACGATGAGCTCAGGAGGAAGTGCAAAGCCAACCTGTCCAAAGTCTTGCCATCAGCGAAAGTCGACAGGGCGATGGGAAGTCTAATTGACCTTGATAAGGTCGAGAACATCGGTACCCTTGTGCAAGCGGTAACACTAACAAAATGAGGGTCGGATACCGGCCACCAGCACCCGACGCTACATTGGCAATGGCAACGAGCTAAGAAGCGGTATCGCCATATGGGCTGGTCAAGCTCAATGGAGGTCAAATTGTCCGCCAAACTCAAAGACAAGGTTGCAATAGTAACCGGCTCGGGTAGAGGTATCGGCAGGTCCATAGCCATGGCGCTTGTTGCAGAAGGCGCCAGGCTAATCATAAATGACATCAACCCTGATACTGCAGCAGCTACTGCCAAAGCTATTTCCGATGTCGGGGGCAAAGCCGTAGCCCACACGTGCGATATCACCGATTTCGAGGAGGCGCGGAGGCTGGCGCAAAGAGCAGTCGACGAGTTTGGCACTCTCGATATCCTCGTGAACAACGCCGGTATAGTTAAATACGGCATGATATGGGACTTAGCTGAGAACGATTTTGATTCCGTCGTTAGTGTCTGTTTAAAGGGCACTTTCAACTGTACTCACCACGCCAGCAAGATAATGAAGCAAAATCGCTCTGGCCGGATAATCAGTGCCGCTTCTGCCGCGGCCCAAGGGCGTATGATGCATTCCAACTATTGTGCCGCCAAAGCTGGCATAATTGGCTTTACTAAGGCCGTTGCTCTTGACCTGGGTCGTTTCGGCATCACCTGCAACGTCTATTGTCCGGGTGCTCAAACCCAACTTGCTCCCGAGGAACAAAGGGCAAAGTATTTCGGCAGCATGCTTGAGGCGGGGTTAATGACTGAAGAACAATATGAGCACAACCTTCGTGCGTTGCCCAGTCCTGACGCTGTAGCCCCGCTGGTGGTTTACCTTTGTACCGATGAGGCATCCGACATCACCGGGCAAGTGTTTCACATCGTTGGCGGGAAGCTTGGGCTATACAAGGAATCCCAATCAGAAACTATCATCAAGAAGGAAGGATTCTGGAGCCTGGAGGAAATAGCCCGGGAGATTCCGCGCACGCTGCTGGTGGATTACCAGAGCCCTTTGAAAACACAGTTGCCGTACACTACCAAAACCAACGCTTAATGAGAGCCAGGCGCTTGAATCCCTGGCAGAGAATCTTTCTAGCCCGCCTGGACAGATGAGGTAAACTTGCGGCTGACAAGATTCATAGCGAAATAGGCAAGAGCTATCAAAAGCGCCTGGATGACCCCAAGCACAATAGCCACTTCGAATTGACCTTCAGCCCACTTGCCAAAGATCATGGTAGATATAACAGTCGAAGGGGAGCTGTACAGTACTATCACAGTCGCCAGGTCCTTAACTGCAGCCGCAAATAACAATATCCATCCCGCCAGAAAACCTGGGCCCAATAGCGGGAGGACGATACTTCTAAAGGTCTTTGCCCATGTAGCGCCATGGACCCGAGAGGACTCTTCGAGCTCATTGGATAGCTGTACCATGGTCGATGCCATCGTCCTCGAACCCAAGGGGAGCTCCTTAACGATCAATGCCATCGTCATGAGTGCCAGTGTCCCATAGAGTTTAATGCCAAAAGGCAGCGGCAGGAATATGTAAGCCCAGAGGAATCCTAACGCCATTATCATGGCCGGAATTGCCCATGGAATATAAGCCAGCAAGTCCAGGGCACGCCTTTCCTTGAAACGTGTTTTAACCACTACGTAGGCGATCAGCGACGACAGTATCATTCCGATACTGGCCATAGCTAGCCCCATGACAATGGTATTCTGCAGCCCTTTCATCAGGATTGCACTCGAAAACGCCCGCTTGTAATGTGCGAAAGTGTACATGTCAGGCATAAATACACCCGCGACCTTGGTAAAAGAGCCCCAGATCAGGACTCCCATCGGAACAAACAGGTCTATCGCGATGAAGAGCAAAACGCCAGCAAAAACCACCCACTTCCATTTACCCAAATCCATACGATACGCGCGGAATCCTCGTCCAGTGATAGTCGTGAACTGCTTCTTGCCCAGCAGCTTCCATTGGATAATTAGTGTCGCGGTAGTAATTATTAACAAAGTTACGGCCAAGGCGGTTGCTGATGAATAATCCGTCGGCGCCTTGGATATACTGTGATAAATCTTCGTTGTGAAGACATAGATGTTTGCGGGCAGGCCCAGCAGTGCTTCCGGGGTAAAGGATTCCACCATCCTCAGAAAAGCTAGAGCGGTTGCTGCCAACATGGCCGGTGCTAGCAGCGGCAGCTCGACCCGCCACATTGTGGTCCATACAGAGGCGCCGGAAGATCTTGAGGACTCGATAAGGCTTGCGTCAATGGCCTTAAAGGCAGGGACCAGAAAAATGAACAGTATCGGTATCCAAACAAAGGAACCGACGAAGATGATACCCCCATATGAATAGATATTAAGTCCATCACCGGTAACGGGTAAGACGGTCCTCAGAAGCTGGTTGACCAAACCGACCTTCGGCTGAAGCAGTATGATCCAGGCCAGGATCTTGGGTAGCATCGGCATGAACCAGTTGAACATTATCATCGCCTGCAGAAAACCGGCGAAAGGGACGTTTGTACGTGTGATCACCCAGGCCAGGAAGGCGGCTATGATAACTGCGATGGCTGTCCTGGCTATGGCCAGCCACAATGTCCTGAGAAGGAGGGTATACGTGCTGGCATCCGTGTAAATCTTAATATAAGCATGAAAATCCAGATTGCCGCGCGATGCTGTAAAGCCTTCATTCAGACTTCCAAAGAAGAGCATAACCAGGGGATATAGCACCAGAAAACCCACCAGGAACAATAAGAGTATGACGAATACTCGCCCAGTGCTTAGACTCGCCCGCGCACGAATACCTGTAATAGCTGTTGTTAGTTGGCTCATCTAGAAGCTCAGTCTTAGAATCAAGGCTAATTCGCTACACGTTTCCAGTCACGGAGTTATGCTAGATAGGAAGGCCTCTGCAGCCTCGTGGTTCTATTTGCAAACAAAAAGGACAGCTCTCCTCCGTTCGTCTCACCATCAACATGAGACGAACGGAGGAGAGCCAGGTATCCGTGGCTACTTAATAGGCCACAACTGCTTGGCGATATCCAGGTACTTTGGCAGTACGGTGGATTCGTCGTCGTAGCTGCGCTGGGGCAGTACACCCCACTTGCTTGCGTTATTCTCGTCGGCCGCCGGCTTTACGTCTGCTCTGATTGGAGTTCTTCCTCCAAACTCGGTATAAAGCCTCTGACCGTCCTTTGAAAGTTGGAAATTCAGGAAAAGTTTGGCTGCGTTAGGGTGTGTTGTACCCTTAACTATGCACCCGAGAGCAATACTCGAGTTGCCTCCCTCTTTCATGAATATCAGCTTGATAGGCGCCGGCTGCAACGGCTGTACCCAAGCTAATCTTGAGCCGATCATGGCCATGTATAAGCCGGTTGCGACTCCCCGCGACGCAATGGTGTTGTCCTGCTGAAAGACGGGCTCCTGCGCGGCGAATTTTTGCAGGATTTGCGGGTCTTCACGGCCAAAAAGCTTATCCAGGTAGTAAAGCGTTTGCTGGCCTTGACCATCTGTGCGTGGGTCGGTTATGACGATCTTCTTACCCTTCCAGAATGGGTCTATTGCAAAGTCTTTGTAGCTCTTGGGCATTTTTTCGGCAGGAACCAGTTGAGTGTTGACCGCCACGCCGAGGATGCTCATTGCCACGACTGGAGTCAGTCCCTTTCCTGCGAATTTGGCCTCGTTCTTGTCAAGCAAAGGATCTACCAGCCATTTGACTCCGGGCTCCTGTGCGGCTGGGGGTAGATAATGGTCGAAGTATCCCTTTTCGTTCAGACGGCGCGCATATGAACTACCACCTTGCACATAGTCTCCAATAACCTTCCCAGCTGTTTGCTCTGCCGCAACCTTGGCTTGTACGTCACTGCTCCTTAAGGCGACGAACTCAACGTCAACCCCATAGTTCTTCTTCATGTACTTTACGGTTTCATCAAAATACGCCTGATCTTCCTGCGGCAGATATACGGTTAGTTTTCCACCCTCTTTTTTGGCGCCATCGACCAGTTTCGCTATTTCTGCATCATAAGAAGCCTTCCACTTGTCCCACTCGGTTTGTGCCGCCGTAGTTGAAGGTTTCGCACTTGGCGCGGTAGTCGCCGGAGTAGTTTTCGAAGTTGGCGCGGTAGTTGGTGAAGAAGATGTCGCGGCCTTTGTGGTTGTAGTTGCTGCTGGGGAAGACGGAGCCGGCGTCCCCTTGGCGCAGGCGGCAACCGTGAGCGCCAGTATGCTCAAGATAACTGCACTCACCTGTAGCTTGAATTTTGCTTTCACCTAACTTTTCCTCCTACGGCAAATATTTTGCTCCCCATTCACTGCCTTGATTTGGCAACAGGGCATCAGTTGCCTGCTTAGTGACTAAATGGCGTGCCCCGTGCGGCTGATGATCTCATCTTGCACGCTAGGTGCGAGGTCCACGAAGAAAGCGCTGAAGCCAGCAACTCTTACGACCAGGTCGCGGTACTTCTCTGGGTGTTTCTTGGCATCCAGTAATGTCTCGGTATTGACGATATTGAACTGACAAAGATACCCACAATTGTCGAAATAGGTCTTGATAAGCGAGATGAATTTTTCTATTCCCTCGCTGCTGCGTAATGGGGCGGGAGAGAACTTGAGGTTAAGCAACGTAGACTCGCTCTCTACATGGTCCACTTTGCTCGCGGAATTCATTACGGCAGTAGGCCCTTTTTTATCTGTCCCGCGCATGGCCGAAACCGAGCCATCAGCTAGTGGTTCTCCTGACCTCCGTCCATCAGCGGAAGCCCCTACTACCTCGCCGAACCAGTAGTGGTATGTGAGACCCTGGCGTGAGATGATCCAGGGTTGTCCCCACGGGTTAATATGTCCGGTTATCTGTTTCGCTGTCCAATTATAGAGGTCCACCATGATACTATCCACATAGTCGTCATCGTTACCCCACTTTGGCGCTGCCAGAAGCATAGCCTGTATCTCCGCCTTACCTTCGAAGTTAGCGGTCAAGCTAGCCAATAGTTCATCCATACTCAGTTTTTTGTCTTCGTATACCAGTTTCTTGATGGCCGCCAGGGAGTTAACCGTGTTTGCATGTCCATATGGACGGAGGCATGCCAAAAACTTGGCACCCCAGCGGGCACCTCCTGCCAACGCATCCTTACCAGACTCCAGGCAGCCGGTCAGAAGCGCCGAATTGTAAGGCAAAGCATAGTTTTCCTGTCTGACGACAAATCCCAGATTTGTAACCTGAATTAGCCTGTCGACAAACCAGCCAACCTGAGTTTTGAACGCTCCATATAGCTCTTCGAATGAAGTGAACGCTCTGGGATCGCCAGTCTGAAGACCTATCCGCTTCCCGGTTCGCGGGTCTATACCATTGTTGAGTGTTATTTCCAGTATCTTGGGAAGGTTGTAAAAGGGCCCGGAACCCATCATACTGCTGGATGGACCAGAAGTCCTTTCCACGCAACCCTGGGGAATCCAATCTCGTGCTTCCGAAAGGGGGATCCCTTTCCGTGTCAGACCCAAAAGCACAGGCTTATCATTAAAAAACGCTGGGATACCTCCGCCATGGTCCCTGTTGGTCTCGACAGCCTTAACCATGAAGTCTCTACTTATGCCATCGTGGTAGCGCAGGCTTACATGTGGCTGATGAGGGCGTAATCGCCTGATCGCTTCCAGGAAGAGCATCGACACCCCGTTGCTACCATCGAGGCCTTCTTTCGTCATGCCACCAAGCGTGACGTTTATGTTGTGCGAGCCCTGCCGACTATGTCTTGTCGTCGGCGTGCCGAAGGTATCGAACTCCATGAACTTCACGACCAAAAGGCCGAGGAGCTCGGCTGCGTCCTGCTGAGTAAGTCTTCCCTCTTCCAGGTCTTTCTTGTAGAAGGGGTACATGTACTGATCAAACCTTCCAGGGGTCTCATCAGCATATCCGGTCTCCAAGTGAAGTGCCAGGAAAGACGTGAAAAACGATTGCAAAGCCTCGCGAAAGTTCCGTGCAGGATTGGCAGGAACGTGTTCAAATATATCAGCGATCTGACAAAGCTCCAGCTTCCTGGCTGGGTCTTTTTCCTCTTCAGCCATTTTGGCCGCCAGGACAGCGAAGCGGCGCGCATAGTTGATAACCCCCTCGCACACTATGATTATCGCTTGAGCGAGATAATACTTGCGGGTTTCATGCTCGTCAAAGGTCTGCAGCTTGGCTATCTCCTGCATGGCCTCCGCGATAATCCCGTTAAAACCCATGTTCAGGACCTTCCGCCAATCGGCAGTCCTCGCCCCGATAGAATGAATAGTATCACGGCAGACCCGTACCTCCAGGAAATCACTCCATTGGTTGCCCCATAAGGTCGTAAAAGCCTCTTTTACGCGGTCACGGATCGTCTTGCCTTCCCAGTAGTCGAGGTCATCCAGAATACCTTGCCTGACTTCTTCATTTACTACCGCATGTCTCCCTGGCGAGATGACAGCTACCTTAGCTTGTTGAATTCTGGAACGGTTCGTTTCAGCTCTATCAAAATCCACGACAGGACATACTCCGCGTATGTGCTCTGTCTGGCTACCAACTATTAGCTCGCCCTCCCGTATGCAAATAGGGATACCCTCAAGGATCTTTTTGAATGCTTTGGCTCTCCTTATCTCAAGAGGCTGCCCTTCCGTCTCACGCCAGGATTGCGTCACCAACCTGCTTCTGTATCCAGAAAGGTGCACTTCGGCTGACAGGTATTCCTCTTTGCGCTTCTTAACCCTATCTGTCAGGACATTGATCTGTTCATCTAGTTTCAGCATTTAATATCCCCCTCATCAAGGTCTACTGTCGGGTCGTTCGCCTCAAATGTCGACTGCCTTGATCACCGATTCTGAAGCAGTTGTATCTTAACGTAACCGGCTTCCAATTCGAATCTAGAGCAACAATCAGGCAATATAAATAATACATCTTATGGATGTGGAAATCAATATGCGCGTTCTTCCAGTGCAAGATGAGTTGAACGAAATGGTGGTTTCTTCTAGAACGCCATCTGTCCCATTCTGCTCTTCCCTCCGAGTAGGGTCAGAACAGATATCGCGGCGATCATGATAATGGCCAGGGCCGACAGTTGCCCGAGCGTGCCTTCATACCACAATTGATATATCTGCACGGCAATGACCCTGCTTTCCGGAGACCCCAGGATAGCAGCAATGGAGAAGACTTTGACCGAGATGACAAAGATGTAGAGAAACCCTCCGATCAGCGCGGGCCGCATGATGGGCATGATGATATGCACAAAGATCGTCCGCAGTCTGGCGCCGGATACCATACCGGCTTCCTGTAGCTCCCGGTGTACCTGCATCAGACCGGCGTTGGTAAAACGGGTGCCGTAGGGCAGAGACCGCACAACATAGGCGATCACCAGTATCCAAAGGGTGCCGTAAATTGGGTTGCGGAAGCTTAGGAACAAAATCATGAAGGCGATGCCCATGGCCAGCGATGGAATAGCGTACGGGATGAAAGAAAGGCTATCGATAATGGAAGATCCCCTGATCTTCTTGTGGAGAATCACCCAGGAAAGCAGGAGTGCGAGCAGCATCACGGCTACACTTACTATGGTTGACAGTATGGTTGTATTCTTTACCATGCCCATGAAGTCAGGTCTAAAAATCGTTGCACCATAGTTCATGAACGTTAGTTTAGACAGCGCATCCAATGACGGGATTTCATAATTCTTAAGCAACGACGCCCAGATAAGTATGAACAACGGAAGTGCGATCGTACTTACCAATATAAAGACCTGGAACACGATCGCGAAGGGTTTCATGTTTCCCAGTTTGATGGTTTTCGGTCGGTAGCCTTTGCCTGTCACCACGGTGAATCTTTCAGCTTGCTTGACGATCCTCTGATAAAAGATGAGCCCAAGGACAGTGAGGACGATAAGGGTCATGCTGAAAGCGAAGGCAAGACCGTAGTCCGGGGGCCAGGACTGATGGACCGACACCAGAATGCTTGCGCTGAATATTCTGATGTTTCCCCCCAATCCCAATACCAGAGGAACTTCAAGCGCTTCAAGTGCGCGCACGAATTGCAGCAAGGCGATGCCGGCGATGGCTGGCAAAAGAAGTTTCGATGTGACGCACCTGGCCGAGGTAAACCACGAGGCCCCGCAGGTTGTCGCGGCTTCTTCAAGAGATGGGTCCATGCGTTTCAGGACTGCCCCCAGCATAATAAAAGTCAGGGGCGCGAGGATAATACCCTCAACCCAGAGCATCACCAGCATGCTGTAGGCGCTGAGCAAAGGCCGCTCGAACCCCATTGCAAACCAGACCTTGTTGATAAGCCCAATCTTGGGGCTCAAAAGCAAAGCCCATGCCACCGCCTGGAGCATGCCGGGAATCACCAGAGGTATAAACATGATCGGGTACATAAAGCCGCGAAAGGGGGCATCGGTCCGCTCGGTGAGGAATGCCGCGATTCCACCAATCAGGAAAGATACCATGGTGGAGCCCAGGGCAAAGATCAGGCTGTCCCATAGAATCTTCCAGGTCCTGGCGCTCAAGTAAGCCGTAGCATAGTTCTTGAAGGTTAGCCGGCTGAAATCGAAGCCTAACTGCCCGATGCTGACGTCTCTAAAGCTGTTCAGCACCAGCATGAACAGGGGCACGACTACGGCGAAGAAAAGCGGGACTGCGATGATAACGAACAGGAAATTGTCTCGATAATAGCGCTTCAGTTTTCTGAAGGGGCTCGACTGCATGCTATCGGCTCCTGACGCCAGTCTATTCTTGAATTTGAATGTTTTCCCTTGGCTAATCAGTGGATTTCTAAAGGGCTTCAGCCTCGGAGATCAGCCCTTTGTTGATCATGCGGGAACGGGTCAAGCGCGGCAGCGCCAGCCTGTTCACAGGGACATCGATGACAGTGGGGCCTCTCCGCCGCAATGCCTGGCGCACTGTTGCCTGGAATTCGTCGGGTGAGGCCACCCGGTGACCTGCAATATGAAAGGCCTCGGCTATCTTCAAGAAATCAGGGTTGTTGAGGTCAGTGCCGATAAACCTTCCTTTATAGCCATACTTCTGGTATTTCCAGAGTACCCCGTAGACGCCGTCGTTCATGACAATAACTGGTATGGAGAGGTTATGGTCCGCTGCCGTTGCCAACTCGCTCATCTGCATCATGAAAGAGCCGTCGCCGACGATGCACACAACCTCAGAATCCGGAGCGGCGAGTTTGACCCCGATCGCCGCGGGGAGAGGATAACCCATGGAGCCAAAACCATCGTTTGCCAGCAGGGTCCGTGGTTTGAGGATAGGAAATTCAGGCTCGTTGATCCACGACACCGCCGACGTGGAATCGCAGATAACGACCGTCTCCGGGGAGAGGCATTCACGCAGTTTCTTCACCATCCACAGCGGATGCAGGGGATAGACCGGCTTTTGTGCCATGAAACGCGCGGTATCCTGCTCGCGTTTTTTCTTAAATTTTTCCAGCTCCGCAAGCGTGGGCCCATTGCCTTTTTTTTGCCCTACCATGCCGATCAGCTTGCGCAACACGTATTTCGCATCGGCGACGATAGCCAATTTCGGCTTGTACACCAGCCCCATGGTGCTACGGCTGATATTAACCTCGATGAGTTGGTCGGGAAACCTGACCTTCCACTCCAGGTTACCGAACGCCGAGAACCTGGTCCCCAGGGCCAGACAGGCATCAGCATGGGCCAGCACATCTGTCGAGCCTTCCAGGAAAAAAGTGCCGCAGCAAAGCGGGTGGGTTTCTGAGATACAACCCCGGTTGGACCTTGAGGTAAAGACCGGAGCCGATAGTTTCTCCGCCAGTTCCTGTAGCTCCGTGGAAGCCCCGGCCATGGTTACGCCACCTCCGGCGAAAAGGGCCGGAGCCTCGGCGCGCTCCAGCATTGCCGCCGCCTGCTCCAGTTCGGCATCCAGGCCGGGACCGGGTACCCATTTTCTTGGTTCCGGAGCAATAATCTCAGCCTCGCCTTTTGCAGTGAACATGTTAAGCGGGAAAAGAACCATCACCGGCCCGTTGCGCCCTTCCGTCGCTACCTGAAAAGCCCGGTTAATACAGGCCGGGATCTGTGCAACCTCACGGATAGTAATCACTTCTTTGGTTATTGGCCGGTAGATGGCCTCCAGATCGCAGGCGTGGCCGGCGGGAAGTTTGGGGTTGGCGACCTGGGCAGATATCACGACCATGGGCACCGAGTCTTCATTGCTGGAGGTTACACTGGTGACCATATTGGTTGAGCCAGGACCTTGTATGCTGAAGCAGACTGCCGGCCTACCGGTGATCTTGGCGTATGCACCGCAGGCAAAAGGAGAAGTCTCTTCATGGCGCACTGTGATGACCTGGATGGCCGGCTCGTCAAAGAGCACATCTAGCAGCGCCAAAGTACCCGTGCCATGGATTCCAACTAAATACTTGACGCCATTGGCTTTGAGTGCTTCGACAAGGAGCTTCGACCCCGACATCTGTTCCATATTGCTCCTCATATTCTGTTCGTTTGGGTCAGCGTGATCGTAAGACGAGGGCTACGGGTTGGCCCACTCAATGCCGAGCTCTTCGAGTTTTGCCTGGCTGGGCTTACCCGTCTTGGAGTCCCACCCCATCATCTCGTAGTATTTATGTATGGCCTCGGATAGTTTCTCAGGGTCAAAGCCTTTGTTCTTAACGAGGCCTTCTTCTTTGGATGACATCAACCGGGCAGGGATTTTGTCATCTTCTGCTGAAAGACCTTCGCGGAGATTGAAAAGCCTGTTCAGGTTAATACTCCGCTCCCCGACCTTCATAGCCTCAAGCATATCTGTGTTCCAACCCGTGACGGCATTCACTGCTTCTGTTGTCTGCTGGTAGCTCCACGGAAGGAACATGCACATGACCAGGGAATCTGTATAAAGCCTCCACTTCTGCACGGCAATGGCGATGGCAGTCTTGCGCGGTCCCACGTCTTCGGTAGGAAGCGGCCCCGTGACCCCGAAGGCTTTCATCTCGGAGAGTTGCGGGCCTTCCGTCGTGTAAAAGGTGTCGTGCATGCCGATCATATGGTCAGGACCATATCCAGCGGTCGCGAAATTGATCCCTAGGCCCTTCTTCAGCCTCGGCTCATGCATGGGCACTTCCACGCCCTTGATGTGCACTGCGAATTCCTCCGAACCCCGACCAATTCTCTTCGATGCGATGGCAACGCCTTCCGCTAACAGATCGCCAACGCCCTTCCGTCTGGCGATCATTTCCGTCAAGGCTAACATGGTGTCGGCATCGCCAAACCGGAGGTTAAGACCGCCGCAATCCGCAGAGGTCAACAATCCACGCTCAAAGCATTCCATGGCGAAGCCGATGGTGACGCCAGTAGAAATTGTATCCATGCCGTAGGCATTGCAAATCTCGTTTGCCTTGCAGATAGCCGCGAGGTTTGTAACTCCGCAGTTGGAACCCAACGCAGCCAGGCTTTCATACTCGGGACCGCCGTACGCCGGGTCGACTTCATAGGGAGCAACTATCTTCACGACCTTCTTGCACTGCACTGGGCAGGCGTAGCAACCCTCCATATCGATGCGGTACCCGGAGGATTTCAAGGCCTGGGCGCTGATGCCGACTGCATCTGCTTCCGTCATAGTACCGCCGCGGAAGTTGTTGATGGGAAGATTCCCGGACTGGAATCCTTTGTCCATGATGCCGCCGGTGCCCAGTTCATGCATGCCGCGGACCAGACGGAGGTAGTTATCCGCCATCCATTTGCTAAGCTGCTTCACCTTTCCCATATCAGCTACCGGGGGAGTGGTGCGCCCGCGTACGGCGATCGCCTTGAGGTTTTTCGAACCCATAACCGCACCGAGGCCGGTGCGTCCGGCAACATCTCTGAGGTCGTTTACAATACATGCGAGACGGACTAGCTTTTCCCCCGCCGGGCCGATTTGGGCGACTCGCACATATTCATCACCCACCTCCGAACGGATGGCCTCCTGACTTTCCTTGGCTGCTAGACCCCACAGTCGGCTCCCATCCCTAACTTCGGCAACCCCGTCATGCAGGTACAGGTAAACCGGACTGGACGCCTTGCCCTCAACGATAACGGCGTCAAACCCGGCGCGCCTGAGCTCGGCGCCCCAAAAACCTCCGGATTCCGCCTTGGAAATGGTACCGGACAAAGGTGATTTCGCGCCAACAGAGTACCGGCCGCCGGGCAGCGGGATACCGGTAAGAGGCCCTGCCGCAAACACGAGCTTGTTCTCCGGACCAAGGGGGGAAACCCCGGGCTTAAGCTCTTTGAAAAGGTAGTAGGAAATGAGCCCTGTCCCTCCGACGAAAGCCCGGTAGAAGGGCTCGACAGGGTGGTCGACGGTTGTGGTCCTGTTTGAAAGGTCAACCCGGAGGATATTGCCAGTGTATCCGTACATTTGCGGGTCCTCCCCGAGCAAATTCATTTGCAAGTAAAGGAGGCAGTACCATTTAACTACCTCCACATTGCCTGAAGCACAGCCGTTGGCTGTGCTTCAGGGTGCTTTCGTGTAAAGAGCCGGCGGCTACTTTACGCCCAGGGACGCGCGCCAGAAATCACCGGCTTTCTTCATGTTCTCATCCGTGAGCAAATCCAATGGTATCATCTTTATGGTTGCGCCGGCATCGCGGACTGCTTTGTTAGGCATCGAATCCCCAGCGTCCGGGCTAAATGACGGGCCGGCGTTGGCATTTGCCCAGGCAATGGAGCCTTCCTTGGAGGTCAGGTAATCTGCCAGCAGCTTAGCCGCGTTCGGGTGTGGCGCGTTCTTCATCAGCGTAAAGGCGTAGGTCCTGGCAGGATAGTCCACCTTTGCCATGGCTATCGGTTGCCCGTTCGCGATGGCACGGAGAGTAATTGCCCCGGAGTTCGCCAGGAACAGGCTGTACTCACCCGTAGCAAGCATATTGGTCGGTGCAGTGTAGGCCGTTGCGGCGGTAGGTTGAGTATTATCGAAGACCTTCTTCCAGTAGGCGAAAGATTTGTCCCAGTCCAGCTTTCCACCAGTACCCCACAGGGCTGCGGTTAACAGGGGCATGTCATAGCTGGTGATGCTGGCAACCGCCTTGCCCTTCCACTTGGGATTCTGAAGGTCATCCCAGGAGGTTGGGATATCCTTGCCAGTGACCAGCTTGGTGTTGTAGACAGGGGCAAAGAAGATGGCAGAGGTACGAACATACAGGCCGCCGGTACCATCCTTCGTTTCCTTGGGCCAGTTAGCCGTGTTGGGCCAATCATATTTATCCAACAGGTTAGCATCGCCGAGGGGTTTGATAGTCCCCTCGCCCATAAGGACGATATCAACGCTATATCTGCCCGCCTTAGCTTCCGTCAGTGCTTTCTCTGTCAACACGGCAGGTTCAGCGTTCCAGGTCTCAACCTTAATATCTGGATACTTTTTATAAAAGCCCCCCAGGAATTGATCAGCTACATTGGCTGCGGGCGACCACAGTACAACTTTAGCTTCCTTTTTGGCAGCGGCTTCGAGCTGTTCCTGTCTATTCTGTGTCGTCGTAGTGGCACTGGGTTTAGCTGTCGTAGTAGCACTGGGTTTAGCTGAAGAGGTGGTTGTAGAGGAGGCCACTGGCGAAGAGGAACTCGGTTTGGCCGAAGAGACGGTAGATGACGATGTGGAAGTCGTGGGCCCTGATGATTTACAGCCCACAAAAAGCCCGGCCAACACAACTATCAAGACTGCTGAAATCGCTGTGGCTCTGACTATCGATCCCTTTTTCACTGGCATTCTCCCTTTTTGTGATCCTTTTACGATATGGACGCACCCTTTAAGCGGTCGCGTTTGGGTCGATTCGGGACTCGGAGTTCAACCTGGGTTTAGTGAAGATGAGACTTGACTCCTGGACCAGGCAAATTGGAAAAGAGGGGCAACCTCAACGCACTTGATCTAGTATAACATACTTGTCAACAGGAACTGCTTCGCGCTTCGACAAATGAGTAACATGTAGTCCACGGTAGTCCTTCGCAGCTCGTGAGGGCCCGGCTAGTTGTCTTTGCTCATTTATCGAATGGGCTACTTGTGAGCTTGACAAGTATGTCATGGCTGAATAATATGGATGCATGCTCTGCTTCGAGACTATCTAATCTCCGATGTTATTTCCACCTGAAAGTTACTGCTTGATAATGCTCATTAGCTGACCGGTCAAATCCGCGTTTGCCGTACCAGGGTCTTGTTTTAATCCCAACCAATCGCGGAAAAAGAATACTTTTAGCCTTGGAGGACGAGCAATATGAGTTCATTGGCAGGTCTTCCCTACCTGGAGTTTGAACTTGCCGCCGCGCAACGACGGGTAAAAAAAATCAAGGAACATCCAGATCCCCTTAAAGCTGCATCGAATCTACTTTACTATGAGCTTGAGGTAGACTACCGGTCGGAGCAGATAGAATCCCTCAAGAGCGGGAAACCCTTCGGGACCATCTACCCCGGACCTTTTATGAGGGCGCTGGGACTGGTTCCCTGGGATGCCATCCGCTCAGCGGACAAAAGCTATGGGGACAAGGCTAAAAGGTATTTCGATATGATCAGGGCCGAAGGAATGGCCGAGCATACCTGCGACCGGACCATAGTGATGGTCCCCATGGTGCTCAGCGGGGATTTCCCCAAACCCAGTTTTATGCTGGCGGGGAATTACACCTGCCAGCCCATCCACCTGGCCTACCGTCTGATAGCTCATACTCTCAACACACCGACCTACTTCATGGAGCGAAAGTTTAGCGCCTGGTCCGGCTCCGAGAGCGAGCAAGAACTCAAATATGTCGTGGACCAATACCAGGAGATGATCGAGTTCGCCGAAAAGAACGTGCCCGGCTGCAAGTTCAATCCCGATAAGCTTGAGGAGCTTCTCTACTGGGACAATGAATACAACAAATACGAACGGCTCCAGTGGAAGCTGAGGGCGACCGTGCCTTGTCCGATGGCAGGGCGTGATGCCTTCAGAGAGCCTATGTACCCCCACTTTTACGCCAACCCCGCGAAATGCGTCGACTACATGCGGCGGTTTACCGAAGAAATGGAAGAAAAGGCGTCCAAAGGCATCGGCTCGGTCCAGGGAGAAGAAAGGCTGAGGCTTCTCTGGTCGCCTACGGCTCCCTATTTCGCCGATCCCTTCGGCTGGCTGGCGAAGCGGGGCGTCGCCGTCCCGGCGGTGGAGATGGGCACGATGAATCGAAGGCGGCGCGGACACTATTCAGCCTACGGTGAGCTCTGGCACGGAAGAAAACTATCCCCCTTCGAGGAAGCCTTGCGCGGGCTCGGAGATAGCGCCTGGGGCGGCCTGGGACATGGAACAGTCCAATCACATATCGAAACATGTCGGCAATTGAAGCTAGACGGTATCGTCTACTTCCTGCAATGGGGCTGCGAGATAACCAATAACTTCGGCACCCTGATCTCCGAGGTAGCCGAAAAAGAACTCGGCATTCCCACACTTATACTTCAGGGCCGGCAGCTTGATGAAAGCACCTTTGAGGAACAGGAGTTTTATCGCCAGCTTGAAGAGTTCGTCGATATCTGCCTGGATGCCAAGAAAAAGAGAGGTTTCAGGAAGCAAGAGCATGGAAAATAAACTCAAAGAGCTAGTCCAAGCGGTACTGCCCGAGAGCCGGAACAAGTGGGCGCTCGAATGGAAAAAGGAGAAGGGGAACGTAGTCGGCGTACTTACTTCCCATGTTCCTGAAGAGGTAATTTATGCTTCCGGGATGTTACCTTTCGGCGTCAGTGGTTCCTGGGAGGCCAGCACCCCCTTTGCCAGCATACATCGGCCCAGCATGTCCTGCCGCTATTGTATCCATGTCCTCGAAGCTATTTTGAACGGAGAACTGGATTTCCTTAATGGTTTGGTCAGCATTCCATATGATGACGATTTTAAGACGCTGTGGTACCTGATAGACTATCTCGGGAAACCCGGAAGACCCTACATGGGCACGTTTAACCATATCATGTATCTACCCCACGTGAATTCCGAAACCACCTTCCCGATGTGGCTGACTTCAGTCCATGAATTGAAAGACCATCTGCAACGCGCCGCTGACCGCCAGATCAGCGACGATTCGCTGCGCAAGGCCAATGAAACCTATAACACCACGCGTACCCTGCTCAAAAAAGTTTACGAACTAAGAAAGAGGGAAATTCCCGCCATTACCGGGGCAGAGGTATTGGGCCTAGTTACGGCCTCAAGAGTGATGCCCAGGGATTTGTTTAACCGGAGTCTGACTGAACTCCTTCCTTACCTGGAGGACCGCAAGGCACCTCTCAAGAAAGCCCACCCACGCGTTCTGGTCTCCAGCGATTTCCTGGATAACCCGGCTTATATTGACATGATCGAAAATACAGGCTGCGTAGTGGCGATGGACGACCTGGACCTAGGTTCGCGCTACATCTGGAACAACATCGACACGGCCATCAAGGACCCGTGGGAGGCTGTCGCCCGGCGCTACCTGGATGTTACCAGCCCCTTCATGGTCAATTGGAAGAAGTATGCAGACCAACTGATAGGATGGGTGCGCGAATACAGAATAGACGGAGTGATTGACTTCCGCCAGTTGTATTCTTACCCACGGGAATACATGTCCACATATGTTGTGCAGCGCCTCAAGGAAGCCGGCATTCCGTACACCTTCGTACGCAGGGATTATCATCTTTCCGGGGTGGGCATGTTGACCACCAGGGTCGAAGCTTTCGTGGAAATGCTTCAGGGCACGTTGTCCAACAAACGAACCAGCCCTCACTAAAGCGTTTAGTGAGGGCTGTCTTCTCAAAAAGGAGCTGGTTTTTCACTTCTTTACTGTGATCGTCTTGAGCCAGTGTCTGTCGTCCTTATCAGGATAGTCCTCTCTATAATGGCTGCCCCGGCTTTCCTTCCTTTCAAGGGCGGACGAGGACACCATCTCGGCAACATCCAGCATATTGGGTACGGCCAGGACCTTGAACAACTCATCCTTGTGCTTCAGCGACAAACGTGGAAGCGCCTCGGCTCTCAGACGCCTCAGCCCGGATAGGCAGCCTTCCAGGCCTTTTTGGTTTCTGACCGTGAGACAGTTGTTCCACATGAGGTCCTTGATTTTGGTTTCGATTTCCGTAGCTGCTACATCACTCTGGTTCCTAATCTGTTTATCGAACGTATGGCAATCTGCATCGACTTGTTTCTTATCTACGGCCAGGCCTGCGAAGTTCCTGGCCCGCTCGGCGGCGTATTTGCCAGCCCTGGCACCGAAGACCTGGCAGCCAGCCAGCATATTGCCGCCAAGCCTATCGGCCCCATGAGGTCCCGCGGCTGTCTCGACGGTAGCAAAAAGTCCCGGGACGGTGGTCTCGGCTCTTTCGTTGATCCTCAGCCCGCCGTTGAAAGCGTGTGCTCCGGGGCTGACCTGGATCGGCTTTTCCAGTATATTGCTGCCAAAAGCCTTCATAGTGTTCAGAGCGGTCTCCATGCCATTATAGGGGCCGCCCCTGGTCGCGATCACCGATCTTTTCAAGTCCTCTTCGGTAAGGCGAGTAAAATCCATGTAGACGGGTCCCCGGCCTTCTGTTATCTCTTTGTATACCGCAATATCAATGAACCTCCCCTTGTCCCTGGTGCTGAATGGGCCGTGATGTGACCTGTCGAAGAAACACTGCGCGGCGGTCACTTCCTTGGGCACATATTTGGGTAAGAACCTCTCTCTCGAGTCGTTGTAGACATCCGGGCCAAGGAGGCCGAGCACCACGTGCCAGCCCCTTATCATCATCTGAATGAACTCCATGTTGGTGAGCTCCGCCCCGGCACGGTATCCCAGAGCATAGCCGTCACCCGTAATATCCGCTGGATAGCGATTTGAATGGAATATGGCGGCGGCACCGCCGGTCGCCAGGACGGTAGATTTCGCCTTGAAAACAATGTATTTGCCTTCCTTGTCGATGCACAGTGCACCGACACAGGCTCTGTCTCGCGCCAGAAGATCCAGCGCCATGACCTTTTCGACGACTCTGATATCCCTCTTCTCAATCTGTTTCTTGAGCACCGCCACAATGCTTGGGGCTATGCCCATATCGGAAGTCTTGATAAGCCGCGGGCGGGCTGAAAAGCAGGCCCGTATTTGGTGGTATTTATCTCCGTCCTTGATTATGGTATTCAGTCCCCATTTTTCCAGGTCGTGCAGCCTGTCAAGGGTTTCGTAGGCAATGATGCGGGCGAGTTTCTCGTCTGCCATGCCTTCGCCAGCCTGAAGGATCTCTTTAAGCTCCTCCTCCGGGCTATCGTTCGGGTCGGTATCCCCTTTGGGCACGTTGAATCCCCCGTTCCAACCTGGAAGGCAACTGGCGCCCCCTTTCCCGAAAGCGCCCTTCATGACCATGGTGACGGAGGCGCCATTATCAAAAGCTTCCAGTGCGGACCGGCAACCGGCTCCACCACCACCGATTATGAGGACATCCGTCTCAATAGTATCTAACGCTGTTTTCGCCATATTTGCCTTCCCTTTCTCGTTCCCTATTCGTTAGCCATAGAAGGGAATCCCCCGGCAAGTTGTCTAGCCGGCTTTACCCGTCAGCTTCATCTCCGCCGCGATAAGGTCCTCCAGGAATTCCGAGTCCCCCAGGTTTGATTCGGCGGCCATCGCACGGCGCGTGTACATCTGCAGGACGTGCTCTTTGAGAAAAGCTGCCGCTGCGTGTACCTGGTGCCCCTCCCAGGCTATCCTGCGACAGGCTGTATTGGCATAAAACTTGGCCATGGCCACGTCTTTGGCACAGGGGAGGCCTTCGCTTAGTTTCCAGGCTGCCGCCCAGGTTATTATGCGGCATCCTTCCAGGTCTTTCGCCATATCTGTGCATTTGTATTGGACTGCCTGGAAAGCGCCAATCGGTCTGCCAAACTGAATGCGCTGCTTGGCGTACTCCAGGGTCACTTCCAGTGATTTTTGAGCGCCGCCCACCATCTCGGCGGACTGGACTACCATACCCGGCTGCAATGCCTTGACTAGGGGCGTCTTATCGCGACCGAGGTCGCATAACAGGTTTTGCGCAGGTGCCTTCACTCGGGAGAAGATGACCTCGCAAAGCCGATACCCTCCCATGGCCTTGAGCTGAGTTATCTTGATTCCCGGGCTTTTGGCGTCGACCAGGAATAATCCCAGCCTACCGGCGGACTTGCCCTTAACCTGTGCTATGCAGAGGAAGAAGTCCGCTACATGTCCATAGGGAACAAACATCTTGGTTCCGGTGATGATGTAATAACCGCCCTGCAACGAGGCCTTGGTGGCCATGGCGCTGAGGTCCCATCCGGTATCTGGCTCAATGAGCGCAAGCGAGAAAATAGTCTTACCGCTGGCTATCCCGGGCAATAGCCTAGCCTTGTCCTGCTCGGAGACGCAGCTAAGCAACATTTGGCCGCAAGTAGCAACGGAAGACAGATTGGGCGATGGCAGGGCAGCATAGCCGGTCTCCTCTGCCAGGACCACCATGTCCAGTATGTTACCTCCAGACCCACCATATTTTTCAGGAATGCCGAGGCCGAGCCACCCCAGCGAGGCCATTTCGCTCCATAGCTCTGAGGAATATCCCTGTTCGCTCTCTTCCAGCCGCCCTACAAGGCTTGCCGGGCATTTTTGAGATAGCAAATCTCTCGCGCTCTTTTTGAGCATCTCATGTTCTTCGCTCAGGCCCAGATTCATGGATGTAGCTCCTTCTCTAAAGTTAGACGGCTTGCGGACTCTAGCCCCGAGGCAGACCCAATCCGCGGACCGCCATGAGATTTTTCATTATTTCCGGGGTAGCCGCGGCGGACAGGCCAAAACTGCGCATGAACAGGTGTTCTATCCTGCCGTTCATCGGCGCGCCTTTCGAGCCGGGTTCTAGCTGGCCGTAAACACCGAGGATCTCCATCGCCCTCTCAACGAATCTGCGCTGCCACTCTTTAGCTCCCAGGTTCAGGGCGCTAGCCTGAGTGCTCGGCACGATTTTCTGGCTGCTGAGCCAGAATACCCGCCAAGCAAGCAGAGAAAGGACTTCAAGCTCCGTAGCCATTTCAACCAGTTTGTGTCTCACGAATGGGTTTTCACAAAGGGCTTTGCCGCCGCGCCTGGCATCGCGGCAAAACTGTACAAAATCGTCAAAATCCCGCCGGCGTGCACCGGCGACCCTGAGGCCGCTGGTAGACCTTTCGAAGGTCAGTATCGTGGCCAGGTTGTTCCAGCCGTCATTCTCGGCGCCGATGAGGTTCTGGCGCGGGATCCTGACATTATCGAAGAAGATTTCGTCCAGGTGGCTCAGTCCATCGATGGTATTCAGAGGCCGGACGGTGACCCCCGGGCTATGAAGGTCACAGAGCATCAGGCTGATGCCTCTATACTTGTTGGCCTCCAGGTCTGTTCTGGCGGCGACGACGGTCATATCGTTGCGGCGGGCCCAGCTCTGATAGGTCTTCTGCCCGTTCACCACGTAATAGTCACCATCCCGCACCGCCCGTGTTTTCAGGGATGACAGGTCAGAGCCGACTTCAGGCTCGCTAAATGCCTGGCCGACGCGGATTTCCCCTTTTGCGATGAGCGGCAGTATCCTCCGCTTCTGTTCCTCAGTTCCGAAATGCATCAGTCCGGGGCCGACGAAGTATATTCCGGCATGAACGACCGAATGAAATGCCGCCCGGTGGTAGTAAACTTCCTCACCGAAGATGGCCTGGTCGATCAAGCTGCGGCCACCGCCGCCGTACTCGGTGGGCCATCCTATGCAAAGCCACCCCCTTTCGGCCAGCTTTTTGGCGAAGGTCAGGGAAAACTGCCATGCCTCATCGCCGTCATCTTCATCGCTGATGTCTTTCGGCAGTTCTCTTTCGATGAAAGAGGCGACCTCTTTCCTGAACGCCTTCTGCTCCTCCGTGAAATTCAAATCCATACGAACACTCCTGGGGCTATTTTGCCCTCAAAAATTGCACCTAAGCCCGAGCGGGTATGAGAGTCACCTTTTGGTCTCAGTTTAGCTGAGAACCTTGGAGTTAACCAGTTCTACCAACTCGGCATCGGACATGCCCAGTATTTCGGTGATGATGCGATTGTTATCCTGGCCTATCAGTGGGCCATGGCGTATCTCACAGGGAGTCTCGGACAGGATGAAGGGCCAGGCCGGAGCCAGGAACCTGCCGATGAGGGGATGGTTGACCTCGCGGTAGACCCCTCTCTGTTTGACCTGCGGGTCAATGGTCATGATCTCGTTGATTCGTTGCACCTTGCCAGCGGGGACGCCCTTGCTCTGCAAGCGGTCCATGACTTCTTGCGGCGGGTAGTTCAAGGTCCATTCCTCGACCTTCTTTTCGAGCTCGTCCTCGTTTTTCTTGCGCGATTCCAGTGTTGCGAAGGCGGCTTCCCTGGTCCAGGCCGGATTCCCCAGGACTTCGCAAAAAGCCCGCCATTCTTCATCGCTGAAGACTGCGATAGTACACCACTGATCATCCCCTTTGCAGCGGAAGGCGCCGTGCGGGGACGCATACGGATGACGGTTCCCTATCCTCTCCTGGGGTCTCCCGTTGGCAGTTAAATCCAGCAGCGAGGCTCCGAGGATATGCACCATCGGTTCGAGTTGCGTGGCATCGATGCACTGCCCTTTGCCAGTGCGGGCTTTATACCTCAACGCCGCGAGACATGCAATGGTCAGAAACAACGAGCCAAGTACGTCTGCAGGGACATTCCATCCGGGGAACAGCGGCTCTTTGCCTGGATAGCCGGTCAAAAAGGTAACTCCGGAGATGGCCGATGTGTGAAAGCCCCAACCGCGGACCTTTTTGCCCGGCCCCTCCTGTCCGGCAACACTGCCGTTCACCATGATGATATCCGGTTTCAGCTTTTTGAGGTCTTCATAGCCCAGCCCCAGTTTCTCCATCGCCCCGGGGCGCTGGTTCTGGACCACGATATCCGCCCAGACGGCCAGCCTTTTAAAGATGTCGACGCCCCGAGGCTGGCTCAGGTCCAGTGTCAGACTCATCTTTCCCGTGTTGAAGTGCGTGAACCCGGGGGCATTGTCCAGCGGCGGCAGACCTTTTACCTGGGGCTGAAGCTGACGCAGAACGTCAGGCGTCTCGGTTGATTCTATCTTGATGACCTGGGCGCCGAAATCGCTCAGGCACCGCGTGGCCGCTGGGGCAAATTGGGCAATACCCCATTCGAGGACCTTCAAGCCTTTAAGGGCGGGTACTTTTTGCTGTGCCAACTTGTTTTCCTCACGACTCAAAACTAAATAATACCGCTACACTGATATCTGGCTAGCTCCTGTTCCGCAAGGCCAAGCTCTCCGCAGTAGACCTCTTTGTTGTGCTCGCCGATTCGCGGAGCGCGGCGTTTAGGAATATCGTCCTGTACCTCGCTGGACTTGAACAGATGGCCCGGGAACTTGATGGACGTGGATAGCTCCGGATGCTCGACATCGACGAAAAAGTTGCGGAACGCCAGCGGCTCATAATTAAGAACGTCCTGGATATCCTTCACCGCCCTCAGCATCACGCCCCTTTTGGCGGCCTTTTCCTCTAACTCCTTCTTGGTGTACCGCCCCGTGAGGCTAAGTATCTGGTTCGTGATCCCCTTCAGGACCTCATCAGAGGCCGCGGGTGCATGGAACGTGTCCAGGTTGAGCCTATCCAGCACCCCTTCTATGCCCTCATCATGTATCCACTGTGCAAGGGCCTTGAGGTCTCTCCTGCCAACCCGCCCGGTATCGACGTAGAAGACCACGAAACCGTCGCGGCAAGGGTAGATGAGCCGGGTGCGTAGATCTTCACGCACCTGCATGTTCCCGGCGCGGTTCGGGACGGTGTGCAGGAACTCCCACCGGTAGGCCCACATGTTGTTCTCGCGCACGATGCTGTCATGCATGGAAACATCGACGTGCTGGCCCTTGCCTGAAATCATCTCACGGTTGTAGTTGGCGATGAGTGTCCCCAGGGCGGCATTCGTTCCGGCCTGATAATAGGCATGGTCAGGGTTGAGGCGCAGAGGCGGCTTGCCAGGGTCTCCGCAGAGCGCCATCATGCCTCCGGTGGCCATGGCCACCAGGTCGGATGACTTGTAATGCTTGTAGGGCCCGGTCTGCCCAAAGGGAGTTATCGAGGTCAGGATTATGCCGGGATTGATAGCACTCAGGGCTTGATAGCCAAGGCCGATGCTGTCCATGTACCCGACAGGGTACGTTTCAATGACGATATCGGTATTTTTGACCAGCCTTTCAAAAATCCTCCGGCCCTCTGGAGGGTCTATCTTCAAGGTAATCCCCTTTTTGCCGACATTATAGGCAAACCAGTAGAGGCTTTTTTCAGGGTCCGGGCTGTCCTTAAAGAATGGCCCGAATTTGCGTGCAGCGTCACCACCAGGCTCTTCTACCTTGACGACATCGGCCCCCAACCGGGCCAGCAAATAGCCGCAAAAACTACCCGTCGCATTGGCGAGGTCCAGAACGCGCAGACCTGAAAGCACTTGTCGCTCCTTGAACTGAAAAATAGTTTGAGGCTCAAAGCCTGTCGAAAATGATGGAATCCTTGCGGAGCCTGCGGATTCTTTCGTCGTCGTAGCCCAGGCCCTTGAGGATCTCCTCGCTGTTCTCACCAGGCACGGGCGCCAGGCTTCTGACGCATCCCGGGGTATCGGACAATTTGATCGCTATGCCGACCTGTTTAACCTTGTTCTTGTTGGGCCCTTCCAGTTCCACGATCATCCTCCGGTGCAGAACATGTGGGTCGGCGATAACGTCATCCAGCGATGATACCTTGGCTACGGCGACATCCTTATCCTTCAGGAATTCGAACCACTCATCCCGGGTACGGGTGAGAAATATACTTCTGAACTCTGCGAGCACCTTCTGCCATTTCTCATCCGGAGCGGAATATAAATGGCCGATCTCAAATCCTAGAGAAACTAGATCTTCGCGGCCCAACGCCCGGCAGAGGTTCCCCCATAGTCCATGCTCGACGCAAGCGAAGCTGATGTACTTGTGGTCACTGGTCTCATAGACATGATAGTAGGGGTACGCCCCCGCACCCATCATTTTGCCACGTTTGGGCAGTATGCCCTCTCGGAAGTAATGCGTCGTCCTTTGAGCCAGGAGAGAGATAACGGTATCAAGGTATGAAATATCGATGTACTGGCCCTTCCCAGTCTTGTTCCGGGCGACAACGGCAGCCAGTATTCCAACGGCAGCATGCATCGCCGCCCCGGCGTAATCTCCCACGAAGTTCAAGGGTATCACCGGTGCGCCGTCAGGCTCGCCGATCAGGTCCAGTACCCCGGCAAAAGAAAGAAAGTTGACATCGTGTCCCGGCAGATCGCGGTAAGGCCCATCCTGGCCGTACCCCGTCATGGAGCAATAGATAATGGAAGGGTTTATTTTCACGATGGCCGGATAATCAATCCCGAGCCGCTTGGCCACCCCCGGCCTGAACGGCTCGACGATGACATCCGCCCTCTTGGCAAGCTCGTAAAAAATGGCGCGTCCTTCCTGGCTTTTCAGGTTGAGGCCGAGGCTTTTCTTGTTGCGGTTCTGGGAGTCGTAGTCGGCCCTTCTTCTTGCCTCTTTGCCCTGGACCGGCGCCCGGGCGCCAATCCTCCCCTCAATGTTGATCACCTCCGCTCCCAGGTCTGATAAGAGCCATGTGGCAAAGCCACCGGGGTATCCGGCGGACAGGTCAATTATTTTGAGTCCCTCTAACGCTAACAGATGGAGCCTCCCTCGTTAGGACCAGATCTTCATGCCTTGGAGGAATCCTGATGCCCCTCGGATGAATAGCCGTATTCCCTTTTTGCCTGTTCCGGACTGACGAAACCGTTGAGAACATCCTCCTGGACTTTGCTGCGTTCACGAAGCTCCGGTTTTCCGTAACCTCCGCCGCCGGGTAAAATGAGGGTTACGGTATCGCCTTTGTTCAACCGGATTTGTCCCTTGGGGAAAGCTATCGGTTCCCCGTTCTTGAATATAGCCCCACAGGTGCCGTCCTTGCCTCCCATATAGCCACGAGCCGGGTTTTTCAAACGCTCCGTGAGCAGGAAAATATCTGTAGGATAGGATGAAACGGACTCTACGGTAACACGCTGGGCCAGGCCTCCCCTGTACTGGCCCGGACCTCCGGAATCCATCAGGAACTCCTTCTCTGTTACACGCAGGCCCGTCGTTGTTTCCGTGCTTTCGACGAGGGTATTTCCCACATTGCTGGGTATGCACAGGCATGAGATGCCGTCGCCCAAAGCGCTGGCCCCCTGCCCGCCGTTGGCCAGGAGACCAGTAGTAACGTATATCTCACCGTTTCCCCGCCGGCCCTGGACCATCATCCCCCAGAAGGGTGCGCTGCTCTCGGCATTCACTTTGTCCGGTATTACCTTTGCCAGAGCACCCAGGACCGCAGCATGCACGAAATGACCGCTCAGGAAACGCGCCGAAACCGGCGCGGGATACCTGGGATTCAAAACGGACCCTTCCGGGACAATGACCTTGATAGGCCGGCATGAACCTTCGTTGTTTGGCACGAAGGGGCAGACCGCGCATTTTATGGCGTAAATGGTGAAAGCATAGGTATAGTTGTAGACCGAATTAATCCCATAGTCGACCTGCGGGGACGTACCGCTGTAGTCCACCACCATCTCATCTCCATCGACCTTGATTGAGACCTCGATGTTCAGGGGTGTGTCCCAGCCATCAAAGGTAAGACTCTGCGAGTAGACTCCGGCCGGAATCTTCGAGATGGCCTCCCTCATGGCGCGTTCCGAGACCTTCTGGACGGAGCGGGATATCATTTTCAAATCGGATAAGGAGTACTCTTGCATGAAGTCGCAGAGCCTGCTCTCACCGGTCTTGGCGGCGGTGACGGCAGCCTCGATATCACCCATTACCTCCATGGGAATCCTGACGTTGGCCTTGATTATGTCCACGACCGCCTTTTCGATCTGGCCCTTGGAGTACAATTTGACGATGGGTATTTTCAAGCCTTCCTGGAAATGATCTGTGGTATCTGCGGCAACACCACTCCTCCCACCGACGTCTGGCATATGGAACGTTAGGCCGCAAAAGCCTATGTGCTTCTTCCCAGAGAAAACCGGCAGCGCCATGGTCAGGTCCGGCAGGTGCCCGCTGGCGATCCATGGGTTATTAGTGATAATCACGTCCCCGGGCTTCAGTGTCCGCGAAGCGAATACCTTCAAAAACTCCCTGACCGTGTAAGACATCGTTCCGATGAATGCTGGAATTGCCTTGCTATTCTGAGCTATCAGGTCGCCGTTGGCATCCAGCAGAGCACAGCAGTAGTCGTTTGATTCCCTTACCACGCTTGAGAAGGCGGTCCTTTCAATGGTTGCCGCCATTTCATCGACGATACTGGTTAAACGGCTCCACCAGATGTTAAGCGTTATTCCATCCAGCGTTTCCACAATCAAATCCTCTTTCCATCTGGGCGAGATAAAGACTCCTTAGCCTAACTTCTGTTGCTCGGCTACTTCCACAAGAAGATTAAGATAAGAGTCCGTGCATATCCGGTCTCCGGGGCCAACCACGGTGGTCGATTCACGTTGCTCGACAATAGCTGGCCCGTCTATTTTCAGGTCCGGAACAAGAGAATAATGGTCGTAAACGGGAGTCTGGAAAGACCTGCGACATGAAGGGAAATAGACTGGTCGATGTCCCTTGAGCGCTGCATCGCCGCATTGGCCGTTTGCGCCGCGTGGTCTAATTTTCAACAGCGAGCCCTTCCCTTCGGCGTTCAGGCGCCAGTTCACGAGTTCGATGGGCATTTCGGCCTTGAGATACCGCTTATAAAGCTCCTCGTAGCGCTTGAAAAAGGCCTGCTTAAGCTCATTAGCATCGCGGTTGGTCAATATAGCCTCAGGAATCGGCACGTTGATTTCGTACCCCTGGCCGCGGTAGCGCATATCGGCCGTCCGGCGGAACTTGATCTGCTTCCTGTTGATCCCGCTGCTGGAGAAGAGGCTCACAGCCTCCTCCACCATGTCCGCGTCCAACGCTTCCAGAGCTTTCCAATCAATGCCAGACAGATTGATGAGATGGCTGCGTACGAAGTCCATCGCGATCGGCGTCGCCATGAGGCCTATGGCTGATAGGACTCCTGCCGACAGCGGGCATATGACCTTACGTATGCCGACCCTGCGCGCGACCTCGATGGCATGCACCGGCCCGGCCCCGCCGAAGGCAAACAGGCTGTACTGACGGTAGTCTTTACCCTCTTCCGCTAAGTGCACCCTGGCAGCGTTTGCCATGGTCTCATTAACTACCGTGTTGATGCCTGCGGCGGCCTCGAGCACCGAGATATTCATCTTACTGGCCAGCGAATCGCCGATAGCTTTTTCCGCGAGGTCCTGGCGGAGCCGCATATTCCCCTGAAGGAAGTTATCCGGATTGAGGTATCCCAGCACAAGGTCGGCATCGGTAACAGTGGGCTGTGTCCCACCCCGGTCATAACATGCAGGCCCGGGCTTTGAACCGGAGCTGATGGGCCCGACTTTCAAAAGTCCCAGCTCGTCCACGGAAGCGATGCTGCCGCCTCCAGCGCCTATCTCCACCATGTTGATGACCTGAATCTTGAGCGGAAGCCCGCTGCCTTTTTCAAAACGGGCTATTCTTGCCACCTCGAAATCATTCACCAGGTGCGCCGCCTCAGCCGTGATCAAGGCAATCTTGGCGGTGGTGCCGCCCATATCGAAGGTGACGAGGTTTGGCGTGCCGATGAGTTTCCCGTAGAACATGCCAGCCATGGCTCCGGCAGCCGGACCCGATTCAACCAGCTTCACTGGGAATCTTTCCGCTACGTCACTGGTAACCACTCCTCCACCGGAGTGCATCAGGTACAGGCCGGAGGAGAGTTGCATTGCCTCAAGCTCCCGGCGCAAATCGGCGAAGTGGGCGTGAGCTACCGGTAAAAGGTACGCGTTGGCCACCACAGTAGAACAGCGGGTGTACTCACGCATCTCGGGAACGACTTCAGACGAAATACTGACCTCAACCCCGGGCATGAGTTTCTTCACCAGTTCGGCGGCTTTTTGCTCATGGGCGGGATTGCAGTAGGAGTGGAGGAAGCAGATGGCTATTGCCTCAACCTTCTCCTTCTTGAGGTCTTCGATTATTCCCGACAGGTCTCTCTCATCCAGAGCTTCGATGATATTGCCGTCTTTATCCATTCTCTCGGCAACCCCGCGCCGCAGGTAGCGCGGCACAAGTGGCTCCGGCATTTTCAACAAAAGGTCATAGATGTTGTAGCGCCACTCCCGGGCCATCTCGATAACATCGCGGAACCCTTTGGTTGTAACCAGAGCTGTCTTCTTGCCTTTTCTTTCGATGAGGCAATTGGTCAGCAGAGTGGTTGCCCCCCGGACGGGTTCCTGAACATCTCTGTTCGGGATATTAGCTTTATCTATGGCGTCCTGGAGCCCGTCCCGAATGCCGTTTATAGGCTCATCGGGGTCCGTGGGGACCTTGGCAACGGTGATTTTCCCCGTGTTATCATCAAACAGGACAACATCGGTGAATGTACCACCCACATCGAAACATAGGTGGTAGCTCACTGGCTTTCACCACCAGCCCGCGCTCGCAGCGAAAAACTCCTCATTTCAAACCTCGACTAAATTACAAAAACAGGCTACTGAGGCAGCAGAGAACCGATCGGCAGCACTTGGTCCTGCTAAGGCACAGCCTTCGTATTAGGATAGTCAGGATCGTGCAATGGGACGACAATGTCGGCGATCTTCTTTATTCGGACCAAGCTGTCATAGGCATCGAGAGGATTAACATGCGTGCTGGGAGGATTGACTGTCATACCGCTGAACGACGGCAGAGACGGTTCAAAGTTCTCTCTGATGCTGCACAAACCCGAGATAACCGCCAGCCCCTTCTTTGTCTTAACACCTACAGATTGACCGCCCGGAGAATGGCCGGGGGTCTTAAATACGGATATTTCATCGTTGATAATTTTGTCCCCGTCTATGACGTCAAAGTCTAGTCCTTTGAAGAACTCTGCAACGTAGGTTGTATGAAACAAGGGGTGCGGATGGAGCGCGAGAGGAAACTCGTCTTTCTGCACAATGAACTTCGCTTTCGGGAATTTCGAAGCCAGCGCCACATGGTCGTGATGAAGGTGAGTCAAGATAATGATCTCGATGTCCCCGGGACGAAGCCCAAGCTTTTTCAGACCGGCATCAAGGGTCTGAAACTCTTCGCCTTTTGCCCCTCTTTCTTTCACAAAAAAATCGAAACTGCCGCCAGCATCTACCAGCGTTCTTCTGGCCGTACCTTCGATAAACCAGACATAGTTCGTAAGAGAAATTAACCCTTCAGCCCTGTACTTGTGGAGAACTTCGGATTTTATGCCTTCGGTGCGGAACAGAGGGATGGGATGTATAACGCAATTCTCCATGATCGGCCTCAACTTGAATGACAGTATCGTAGCTGCTTACTGGGGATTATTTTATCACAACGGTCAATGAATACCATTCGGGCGGTACTCATCATTTTGGCCATGGCTGTAAACGAGGCCCTTAGCCCTGCTCAGGCATCCTGGCGTCTCGCTCCAGCACTTCAGCCAGAGCCTTATAGCCCTCGCCACCGAAGGACTTGAACTGCATGGCAAGCAGTTCCGAATACTTCAGGCCTTTGGAGTTGATCCAGTCACGGTGCGACTTGTCCCCTCTGCCGATCATATGGCGCGCAAGGTCCAGAGACGTAGCCGAAATCTTCTTGCAGGTGGGACATTGATAGCTCATGGTGAACCTCCTTGGTGGTCAGGCTACGCTTCGGAAGGCTTTTTGTGCTTCTTCTCGTGCAGGGCCTTAAGGACCTTCTCCGGGGTTATGGGCAGGTCTGTTATCCGCACCCCCACGGCGTTATACACCGCATTGGCTATGGCACCGGCAGTGGGGTTGGTGAGCCCCTCGCCAGCTTCTTTGGCTCCAAAGGGCCCCTCCGGCTCGTAGGTCTCGACCTCGACGATCTCCGTCTCAGGTATGTCCGGAGCCAGAAGTAACTTGTAGTCCCTGAAGCAGCCATTCTGTATCTTGCCGTCGTGAATAGGCAACTCCTCGCTCAGGCCGTAGCCCGCCGCCATCGCCAGTGCTCCTTCGAGCTGGCCTTCGATGCCTATGGGGTTGATCACCGTCCCGCTCTCGTGGGCCGTGGTCGCCTTTACCAAGGATACTTGTCCGGTCTCGGTGTCCACTTCCACTTCCACCGCCTGGACGCCAAAGCTGAAGGCTGGGGAGACCATGCCTTTGCGGTGGGGGCTGTAGTGGCCACGTCCGATTATAGCTTCACCGTCTTTACCTCGTATGGCGGCTTTCACTGCATCGAAGTAAGACATTCCTTTCTCCGGGCGGTCTACCAGGTGAACCCACCGATCTTTAATATCCAGGTCATAGACGATATTGGGCTTCAGGGCGGCGGCGGCAAACTCCAATAACTGTCGCTTGGCATCGGCGGCTGCCATCTTGACGGCACTGCCGTTCATCAGGGTTTCACGGCTGCCCCAGGAGCCGAGGTCAGGAGGGCAAATACTGGTGTCTCCCACGTGCAGCCTGATATCCTCCAGCCGCACCCCCAACTCCTCGGCGCAGATCATGCTCAGCGTGGTGTTGGCGCCCTGACCGGTATCAGCGGCACCGGTGAACAGGTCAACCTTGCCGTCGATGTTGACCCTGACCATAGCCGCCGAGAAGGCGTAGGGCGTGTCAAACCAGTTGAAAATACCGCCGGAAATGAACCCATAGGCAGCGACGCCGATGCCGCGGTTCGCCGGTAGTTTACCTCGCCGCTTGATACGTTCCTCGATCTGGTCCAGACACTCGTGCAGTCCACAACTCCCGATGAAGGCCTCTCCCGGAACTTCATAGCCGGGCGCCATACCATTCTTGCGCCTTATCTCCATTGGGTCTATCCCCAGGTCTTCCGCCATCATGTCGATCTGGGATTCCCCGACGAAAGTCGCCTGCGGCGCACCGAAACCGCGCATGGCCGATGTCGGGGCAGTGTTGGTATAAACACGATAGCCGTCGTACCTGTAGTTGGGATACTTGTACGGGAAGGAGGAGAAGAAACCGGTAAGATAAAGCGCCGTAGCACCCATGCCGGTATAGGCGCCGCCCTCGGTAATAGCCCTGACCTCCTTCGCCAGGAGGGTGCCGTCCTTTTTCGCCCCCAGCTTCACGGCGTAGTACATCGGAGTCCGCCGCTTGGTGGCCGTAAACTCCTCTTCTCGCGTGAGCACGATCTTTACCGGCCGGCAGAGCTTCATTGACAGGAGAGAGGCGCAAAACTGGGCCGAGTCCAGCTCGAACTTGCTGCCGAAACCGCCTCCCGTAGGCGGCTTGATCACCCTGACATCGCCTTCCCTCAAGCCGAGCATCTCAGCCAGCAGCACCTGGATGTAATACGGGGACTGGCTCCCGGTGTGCACGGTGAGCTTGCCGTCGTAGCCAAAGCTGGCGATGGCGCCGTGCGTCTCCATGCAGGCATGGGCCTGGGAGGAGCACCTGAACATGTCTTCCCGAATGTGGTCGCAACGCCGGAAGGCCTCATCGACATCACCCCACTCGATATGGCGGGTATTGTTGATGTTGAGTTCCACCCCGTAATGCACCAGCGGCGCCCCCTCCTTGATAGCCTCCAACGGGTCAAACACCGCCGGCAACACTTCGTATTCGACCTTGATCAGGGAGAGCGCCTCCATGGCTGTGTCTTCATCAATAGCAGCTACGGCAGCAACCGGGTCCCCTACGTAGCGCACCTTGTCGCGGCACAGGATCTCTTCATCGCAGAGGTCCGGAAAACGCCGCCACACACCCTGTTTCTTGCCGATGGTGTCCTTGCCGGTGACTACTTTCTTGACGCCGGCCAGCCTCTCCGCCTGGCTGGTATCCACATTTAGTATCCTGGCGTGAGGGTGTGGGCTTCTCAGTATCTTGCCGTAGAGCATGTTCGGAAAGCTGATGTCGGTAGTGTACTTGGCACTGCCGGTCAGCTTCTCGGTGGCATCTATGGACTGTAGACGTGTCCCGATAACTGAGTACTTGCTCATGGCTGTCCTTCCCTGTGCGATCTATTCTCGGGTGGCTCTCATCATAGCGGAGGCCTCTTTGATAGCCGCGATTATCTTGGTATAACCGGTGCAGCGGCATACGTTGCCCGCTATCGCCTGCCTTATCTCCCTGTCAGTGGGATTGGGGTTCTCGTCCAGCAGCGCCTTGGCGGATATCACCATGCCGGGAGTGCAGTAGCCGCATTGCAGAGCACCGGTTTTCAGGAAGGCCTCCTGTATCGGATGGAGCTGCGAGTCCTTTGCCATGCCCTCGACGGTCAGCACCTCTGAGCCGTCAGCCTCCACCGCCAGAACTAGGCAGGAGAGTTGACTGACCTGCCGTCCAACATGACCGTGCACGCACCGCAATCCCCGGCATTGCAGCCTTTCTTGGTGCCAGTAAGGTGAAGCCGGTTGCGCAAAGTATCCAACAGCGACTCGCCCGGCTCTACCCCGAGTTGATGAGAGTCGCCGTTGACTCTCAAAGTGACTATTCGTTGCATGCTCTACCCCCTGGGCACCTTTATTTGCTCTAGTGATAGATTAATGGCACGCCTGACCAGAACCTCAACCATCTCTCTGCGGTACCACTCGGAACCCCGGACGTCGGTTATCGGTCTGGCTTCGCTGGAGGCTGTCCTGGCAGCTTCCTCAACCACGGAACCCGTTAAGTTGGCTTTCAGTAAGGCAGCTTCCGCCTTCTTTGCTCTTATAGGGGTCGGGCCCACTGCCCCGAGCCCTATCCTGGCATCCAGGCACCTCGATACCGCCGCATTCGTTACCAGCCTGACGGCCACGCCGACAACAGCCAGGTCCATCGCCTTGCGGGGGCTCAGCTTCAGATAGACACACGCCGCGTGCTCTGGTAGGCAGTGTATCTGTATCTCGGTCAGTATCTCGTCGGCTCCCAGCGCCGTCTTCCCGGGCCCCAGGAAGAACTCGTCTAGAGCTATGGTCCTCTCACCTGATTTGCCCACAACCCTGGCGGTAGCGCCCATGGCGATCAGGCAGGGAGGCATGTCCGCGGAGGGCGAGGCTCTACATATGTTGCCGCCGATGGTGGCCTTGTTTCGTACCTGGACTGACCCTAGCATGGCGGCTGCTTCACTCAGTATCCTGAACTCTTTCCGCACGATGAGGGAACGCTCAATGTCGCGTATCCGAGCTGTAGCGCCTACTTTCAGGCCCGATGCGTTGCGCTCAATGGCACCCAGACCGGGAATACGCTTTAAGTCGATGACCTGCTGTGGATTAACCGCTCCCCGACGCATGTCGTTTATCAGTTCGGTGCCGCCGGCCAGGACCCTGGCTCTCGTGCCATACTTGTTCAGCAGGGCCAGAGCCTCATCCAGGCTGCCCGGAGCGGAATACACGAAGTCCTGCATTACAGCTCTCCTTGATTGCGTGAAGGCGTTTGAGCTACGTGGAGGTGAAAACCAGAACGATACGAATATATCTTCGTCGCCTCAACTCGGCGTATTCTATCATCCTACCTCTCCTTCCAACAAAGCCAATGCTCCCTACTTCATTGAGGCCCGGGTACCGATATCCTTTGAGTACATGGTCGACGTTGGGGAGAAGCAGTCACTGGTCAAAAGGGGTGCCCATCGCGCGGGGTAAGGGAACCAACTTCGATGTCCTTCTGGAGCTTGACCTCGGCCATGTGGACCTGGTCAGCCGTAGTATCGAGACCTCGGTCAGGGTAAGAGTAGCCGAGAAGGCTCGTTAGACTTTCCCAGCTTCAGCATCCAGCATGAAGTTTATGACAGCTACTTTATCGTGGCCGTGGACTCTTTAGCCAGGAGCCGTCTCCATTCCCGGTCGGTGATGTGCTGGATTTTGTCTATCGATTTGGCATCCAGATGCGAGAACCGCCCCTGGAGTCTGAGGTATTCAGAGACCGGGATCTCATGCTGTGGACGCTGGACCTTGTAACGTAAGCCATTAACAATTTCGAACAGCGGGAATATCTTACTTTCGACAGCCATGCGCGACAGCTTTACCGACAGGTCCTGGGAGCAACGCCAGCCGATAGGACAGGGCGACAGAACGTGAAGAAATCGGGTTCCACGGATTTGCATGGCTCTCTTGACCTTATAGATTAGGTCCTCCGGATAACCGATGGATGCCGAAGCCGCATAGGGTATACGGTGCGCGGCCATGATATCCATGATCCTCTTCTTGTTTTCACCCTTAGGATTTGCCACGGGAGTAGTCGCGGTCCAGGCTCCGAGAGGGGTGGCTGAGCTACGCTGGATGCCTGTCGTCATATAGGCTTCATTATCGTAGCACACGAAAATGAAATTCTCGTTTCGCTCAATAGCGGCGGAAAGGGCCTGGATACCGATATCAAAGGTGCCGCCATCTCCAGCCACTGCAAGCACAGTGGTCTTAGTATCTCCGAGCATATCCAGTCCCGCCCTGATCCCACTGGCCCAGGAGGCCACCGCAGCAAACGGGGCATGCACTGAGGGAACGGTATAGTTTTGGGCGAAACCTGAATTACAGGAGGGGCAGGTAGTCACGATGACATCCTTGCCCAGTACTTTGAGTATCAGGCGCATCGCCAGGACCCCGCCACAGCCCGGACAGGCCATGACGCCCGGGGAGATATGCTCCTCAGAGGCTATTTGAGTATTAAACTGCTTTAACTTTCTCACTTTTACCTATGCCCATCCAAATCAGTTCTTCTTCAGGCGTTTCTTTTGCATTGGTATCGGCAATGATTTGCATAATCAGTTCCGGAGTGATGGGAACACCGCAGATGCCGGCCACATATCCGAAGACCGTCGGCCTCTTCTTTTCGTTGTAAAGAGACGCTTTGAGCTCCATGCACAAGATCCCGCCATGACCGTAGGAGAGGTTGCGGTCGATTACCGCGACCTTTTTGGCGTTCTTCAAGGCTTCTACGAGACGGTTCCCGGGAAATGGACGAAACATTCTTACTTTCACCAGTCCGACCTTCTGGCCGGACTCCCTCAAACGATCAACAACAAAGCGGGAGGTGCCGGCGACGGTCGACATGGCCACGACAATGGTTTCCGCGTCTTCCGTCTTGTAACACTCAATGTCGTCATAGCTGCGGCCGAAGATGGACTCGAACTCCCGATCAGCCGTCTTGCGAAATTCGGCGGCGGTCTCGAGGGCCTCGTGGGTGCGCCGCCGCAGTTTGGCGTTGAACTCCTGGGACATCGCCGGGCCAAAAAGCCTGTGCGGCTTTTTCGGGTCTGCTACGATGGCATCTTTCCTTCCCGGCAGGTATTTGTCCACCAGTGCGATATCCGGGACAAGCACCGGCTCCGAGGTATGGGATAGATACGATCCGTCCAGGCATACCATCACGGGGACGCTCATTTTCTCGGTAATCCTGAACGCCTGGATGATGGTGTCAAAGACCTCCTGGTTGGTCTCGCAGTAAAATATCATCCAGCCGGTATCTCTCTGGTACAGCGAGGAGTCCTGCTCCGTCCAGTTGTCCGGGGGCGCTCCTATCAGGGCGTCAACAACGGCCATGACCATCGGCAACATACCGCGGCCTATCCAGTGGACGACTTCCTCCATGTACATGAGGCCCTGACGCGATGTGGCGGTGAAAGTCCGTGCGCCTACCGAAGACGCCCCGCTTACTGCCGCCAGCACTGAATGTTCCGACTCCGCGGGGATGAAACGTGCCTTCAGTTCCCCGGAGCTGACAAACTCGGAAATCTTCTCCACGATGGGGGTCTGCGGCGTGATAGGGTACGCCGATACCACCTGGACTCGGGAGAGCCTGACAGCATTGGAAACGGCATGGTTCCCCGAAAGCATTACGTAGGTGCCTTTGGTCCTGTCTACTGAACTTGCCACTTGGTTTCCTCTTCCATCGCAATAACTCCGCGCGGACACTCCTGGGCGCAAATACCGCATCCCTTGCAAAACTCAAGCGCGACTTTGAGTTGCGCGCCATCCTGCAACACAGCCCCGTCAGGGCAGAACAGCCAGCAGTTGGCGCACTTATTGCATCCGCCACACTCCATACAGCGCCCGGCCTCTTTCACGACCTTGGCTTTCGACAGCCCTTCAGCAACCTCGGCAAAAGAGGTTGCCCTTGCTGACGGCGCAAGTGATTTGCCTTCCTGCCGGGGCTGCCGCGAAAAGTACGCCAGGTTCATTTGCTCGAATTGGACGATTTCACCCGTTTTGCTAACTGGATACTCTTTTCCTGACAAATAGACGTCGATGGAGATGGCGGCTTTCCTGCCTGACCCAATAGCCAGGGCTACTGTCGCAGGCCCGGTGGCACAATCCCCCGCGGCGAAGACACCCTTCCTGGACGTCAGAAGGTTTTCATCGACAGCCACATTTCCCTGGCCATCGGTCTCGATTCCGTTCGCGGTGTAAAGGTGTGCATCAGTAAACTGTCCGATGGCGGGGATCACGGCGTCCGCCTCGACTTCAAAGCCTGGACCCTTGGCGGCAATTGCCTGCTTTCTGCCCGAACCATCTTTCTGCCCCAGTTCCATTTGCTCGCACTGAACGACCAATCTGCCGTTCCGGCTCTTGAGCCCAACCGGTGAAGCCAGAAATTGTATGCGAACCCCCTCATCCAGCGCGGCCTGCGCCTCTTCCTCGTTGGCGGGCATTTCTTTTCGGCTGCGGCGGTAAAGTATCAAGGGCCGAGCGCCAAGACGCAAGGCGCAGCGGGCGGAGTCGATGGCGACGTTCCCGCCGCCTATCACCACGACCTCCTTATTCCGCCACTGAGCATGCGTGGCAGGTCTAGCCAGGAATTCAATGCCCTGAATGACGCCGGGCAGGTTTTCACCGGCGATATTGAGCTGGCGGCCTTTTTGATATCCGGTGGCCAGCAGCACGGCGAGATAGCCTTGGTCAAACAGGTCGTCCAGGCCTTTTTCGTTTCCCACAGCCATACAGGTCTTGATCTCCAGCCCGAACCTTTGGAGAAATTCGATCTGCTTGGCGAGTATTTTCCTGGGCAGCCGGTACTCCGGAATCCCAACGGCAAGCATTCCTCCTGCCACCGAAGAAGCCTCGAAAACCGTCGTCGGGTAGCCCAGCTTGCTAAGGTAGTAGCCGCAGGTGATGCCCGCCGGCCCTGAGCCCACGATAGCTACTTTCTCTTTGCGTGCCTTGACCTTTGGCCTGCGCGAAGACTGCCGCAAAGCAAAGTCCCCGACAGATCTCTCTATCGAGTGGATGTTCAGCGCTGAGTCAAGGCCCTTGCGGTTGCAGTCGACTTCGCACGGATGATAGCAGACCCGTCCCGTAATGGCCGGCATAGGATTGTTTAGCTCGATGATCTTCCAGGCTTCTCCGAAGTCCTGTTTGCGGACAAACTCAAGGTATTGACGGATATCTATACCGGCCGGACAGGCTCCGCTACAAGGAGGAGTCCTGTTTCTCAATATTGGTCTCAAAAACCGCCATTCGCCGGTCTTGCGGCGTGCTCTGGCGATGATCTCTGGCTCAAGATAAGCCGGGTGCAGCAGACTGTCCGGCAGAACGACTTTATTATTCTCCACTTTTTACCTCAGACCTTTTAGCTTGCCGCTATCTGGATGGACTCGTAAGCTCCCTTAGCCGCAGCAACATTCTCTTCCTTACGGCCCGGGACTATCTCGCGTATGGCGTTGGCAAGGCTATCCAGGCTCACCAGCTTGATGACCTTGATCAGTCCACCCAGTATGGCTGTATTGACTATGGGAGACTGCGGGGAGCCAAGCCCATGCTTCGCGGCGATGGCGCCGGCATCGCAGAAGGCGATTTTGGACCCTGGAGGGAAGTCAGAAGCCTTGGGCCGGGAGGCGGAGTTCATCACAATCCACCCACCGGGCTTGAGGCCAGCGGTTACGGGAACGTTCTTGATGAGAGTCGGGTCTAGGATAACGATATGGTCTGGCTTGAAAATCTCGCCCCTGATCAGCACCCTATCGGGATCGGTGCGTAAAAAGGCCTGTACCGGGGCACCCCTTCTTTCCGCACCGAAAAGCGAGGATGCCTGGGCATACTGGTGTTCTTTCAGCAAGGCAAGGGCGAGTATGTCGCAAGCAACTACTGCACCCTGTCCTCCCCTGCCATGGAACCGGATTTCTATCACTTCCTTAACCTTCTTCTATGCTTTCGGGTTTCCAGGCCAGGACTCTATATCCCGGCCAATTCTTCTACCATCATGTCGGTTACGAACATATGACCCGGCCAATGGGTAATCATGAGAGGCAGCTTTGCCTCCAGCGCGACCGCTTGCGGAGTTATACCGCAGCCCCAGAACATCGTTACCTCCTCCGGCTTTTTGGGCTCAACAGGCCAGGGAGGGGCATATGCATCGGGCTTATCCAGGTCTTTAATTCCGATCGCCTTCTCATCCCCGATGTGCACTGGAGGCCCGTGGAAAGCCGGGTAGCGCGAGGAAATCTGTACCGCCCGGATTGCCGCCTGCGCACTGGCAAATGCCCGGCCGGATACCGCCATCCGACCGCGAAAATGCCCGGCGGGGACACAGGGTATATCCGTAAAATAATCGCCCAGAAGCCGGTATTTTATGTTGGCCGCTTCAAGCGCCCAATCGAAGCTGATGCTGCATCCGAGGAGAAACGCCACCAGGTCGTCCCGCCAGTAGGCGCTGATATTGACGGGCTCATCGATGAGCTTGCCGTCACGGAATACCCGGTATTTGGGTATATCTGTTTTCAGGTCGGCTTCAGGGGCCACGGACCTGGGGTGCGGGTCGCCCGGGTCCGTGACATCCAGCACCGGGCAGGGCCGCGGGTTCCTTTTGCAGAAGAGCATGAACTCGAAGGCGTACTTCTCGGGCACGATAGCCAGGTTAGCGAGAGCATAGCCCTGGCAGACCTTCAGCGCGTTCGGCCCGGACCATTGGCCCTGTCGTACCTTGCTGCGGAAGTCCGCCGGCTTCATAGCCAGCCACTCTGCTTCTGTCAGGTTCAAAAGGGTCTCCTTGCTCACTTCATCCTGAACCAGATTCGACAAGGTTATGCTTTATACTGCCCTTTCTATATACGATTGAATGTTTGAAAGCACCATTGCAGTGTACGATTTCATCTTCCATAGAAGGAACAGTCTGAAGAATAGCGGCATTTTTGTCAAGTCCACACTGGCAACCACTTCAGTCTTGCCATCCTGAACTGGCGCCAGCCTTATGCGCGTTGTCTGGGTCGTGGTAATAAGCCCAGGGCTGGTGCGCGCGCAAACCTTTGCCTCCAGGCCAGCAGGCGGGTTAACATTCTCCATGGCTATGGTCAGGCGCAAAGGCAGGGTAAAAAACAGCATTTTTAGGCGGACGATCCCCTTAACGTTGTTCTCATCAATGATTTGCATCTGTTCCAGGGACAGCGACTGGAACAAAGCATCACCCACAGCTCCCCAAACTTTTTGCTGGTCTCCATCGACAGTAAACCTTTTCTGAGCGATGAGCATACTAATTTTCGATTACCGGGCTATTAGCCGCGTTGTTGCCGGCTATTTGACCGAACACGATGCACTCGGCGATGTTGCAGGCCGTCTGGTATCCGAAACCCCACAAAGAACCAAGCTCTCCGGCTGCGAATAGCCCCGCTATCGGTTTCCCTTCGGTGTCCAGGACTCTTGCTTCCTTATCACGCCGCGGCCCGCCCTGAGTGTTCAGTAACGTCGGCCAGAGCTGTATGGCATAATAAGGCCCCTGGATGTGTTTCAGGTGCTCCTTCGCCCTTCCAAAATCGGCATCGCTGCCCGCCTTGCATTGTTCGTTGTACCGGTTGATCGTCGCCTCCAGGGAGCCTTGCTCGACACCGATCTTTTGTGCAAGCTCAGAAAGCTTCTTGGCACTTGTGATCCAGCCCTTTTTGATCTCCTCCTTATTATCGAGGCTCCATTTGTACTTGTTCTTGTTGTAACCGGAGGTGCCCGGATTCATTGGTCCGGCACGCACCACTTCTTCGTCGAAAATGGCGTGGAAGGGTATGCGCGGAAAATCGAAATGCTCGTCATCGAACGCGGACAGGAGATTGCCATAGACATGCGAATCCACACCTGTTTCGTTCACGAACCTACTGCCGCGTTTGTCGACGTAGATGAACCCCAGCCGGAAGAAAAAGATCCCGAAAGCGGCCTCAAATCCCGGGGCCTGGAAGCCCAATCCGCACGATAGCCGGGTCATGTGCCATAGGTCGGCACCGATCTTCTGCACCATCCTTATGCCGTCGCCGGTATTTCCCGGGTTCCCCATGAAGCGCACAGGTTTAGCCGGCAGATAGTCCCACTTCAAGGCATCGTTGTTTTCATAGCCGCCGCAGGTCAGGATCACACCTTTCCGGGCTTTTACGGTCATACCGGACTCCGTAAGAACTCCTGATATTTGTCCCCTGCCGTTCTTCACCAGCTCCACCGCCCGACTGTTAAACAGGACTTTTATTCCCCGGCTGTTGACGTTTCCCGAAAGCAGCTTCCACAGCCGCTCGGCAGGGGTGCCTTCGCTGCCCGAGCCCTTCACGCAGTATCTTTGAATATTTTCTCCGCCGGCGACATGTGGAAAAGTGGTCGATCCCTTTTGCAGCGGGTAGGCCGCAGCCAGTAGTTCAAATGGCTGTAGCTCCCCGCCAAGCTTCCTGATCCAGGCAGGTATCTCAATCGTTCCCTTTACAAAGACCTCGAGGGCGTCCCTGGGGGTCGTCTTGAAAGAAATAGTATCGAGGTAGTCCAGAAAACGCATGTCCCTGGGAATAATGATGTTGGCGCCGCCGACCTTGCTGTTGCCCCCACCCTCCGCCATTTTTTCCAGCACCGCTACATTGGCGCCCGCGTCATGGGCCGAGATCGCCGCAGCGGCCCCGGCGGCCCCGTATCCTACAACCACGACATCTGTTTCAATGTTTTCTTGAACCATGGTTTTTCCCTTTGTCTCCAGTGAGCTGGCTTCAGGACGACGACAGCTCTTCCAAGACCATGTCGGTGATAAACATGTGCGCCGGGCAATGGGTTATCATCAAGGGCAGCCTGGCTTCTTTGGCAACGTTAGTCACCGTTGCAGCCGCATCCCAGTACAGCGCCACCTCGTTCGGTTTCGGAGGCACAATGGGTAACGGCACGGTCGTAACATCTGGATGGCACAGGTCTTTTATTCCCACTCCATCCGGACTTCCCATATGGATCGGCGCGCCATGAGCCATCGGGTACCGGGATGAGACCTGGATGGCGCGAACCGCATCCAAGGCCGTCTCAAAAAGCCGGCAGCCAAGGACGACACCGCCCCGGAAAGGCCCGCAGGGTATACAGTTTACGCTCGTATTGAAGTAGGCCCCCAGCATGCGGTACTTGATGTTGGCGCTGCGGAAATACCAGTCCATGCTGAGAGCGCAACCGAGGAGGAAACATACCAGGTCGTCCCGCCAGTATTTCTTGATATCGGTCGGCTCGTCGATCAGGACGCCATCCTGGAAAACACGGTATTTGGGCAGGTCGGTGCGCAGGTCGGCGTTATCGGCGGTTTTCCTGGTAAAGGGGTCCCCGGGTTCCGTCACCTCCATAACCGGGAAGGTGCGCGGATTCCGCTGGCAAAAGGTCGAGAAATCTAATGCGTATTCTTTGGGAACAACCGCCAGATTGGCCTGGGCATAATTCCGGCAGGCGTTTTCGGTCTGGCCTGACCAGGCGCCCTGCCTGACAATGCTACGGAAACCGGCGGGTGGCATCATCGCGATTTCCTCAACCCTGAATGCGCCTTTTTTCACACCACTGTTCCCATCACTTATTTCGATTACGTTAATTCAGTGTTAGCGCCAGCTACAGTATGTTCTTCGGGTATCGGTAGGCAAAGCTTGATTTTGAACAAAAAAGCCAGATAATCCTTAAATAATTTCCTGGGGGAGCTACACGTCAAATTAGAAATATCATAGCATACACGTCAAGCTGGTTTGAGTTGATCATGTCAAGGCCGGGACACCCGGGACCCAGTTGACGTTTTACCTGTTTCTCACTACACTCACTTAGTCTCTGGCCTTCAGGTGGGCTGCGACGGCCAACCTGCAACATCCCACAGGCAGGAGAGTATGTCAAAAAGCCTGACAGGTTCACAACCGAACAGGAGAATGTGGACAGTGACATGCGGGTAGCGATGTACTACTCCAACCGCGATGTGCGCACCGAAGAGATGCCGGTGCCTGATGTCAAGTGTGGGGAGCTTCTGGTGCGCGTCGAGGCCGCTGGGATTTGCGGTAGCGATGTCATGGAGTGGTACCGCAAGGACAGAGTGCCCCTGGTACTGGGACATGAGATTGGCGGGACAGTCGCCTCCGTCGGCGAGGGTGTCGAGCGCTACAAAGTTGGCGACCGGGTCACGGCGGCACACCACGTGCCGTGCAATACCTGTCATTACTGCCTGAATGGACAGCACACCTCCTGCGATACCTTGCGACACACGAACTTCGACCCCGGCGGCTTTGCACAGTACCTTCGCGTTCCGGTGATAAATGTTGACCGCGGCGTGTTCAAGCTGCCCGGCGAGGTATCCTTTGAGGACGCAACCTTTGTCGAGCCCCTGGCCTGCGTGCTACGCGGGCAGCGCCGGGCCGGGCTGAAGCCCGGAAACAGCGTGCTGGTCATTGGCAGCGGCATAACCGGGCTGCTGCACATAAGGCTGGCACGTGCGCTCGGCGCGGGCCGAATCGTGGCAACCGACGTGACCGGGTACCGTCTGGACATGGCGCGGAGATCCGGCGCCGATATGGCAATCCATGCCAGTGACGACGTACCCGGGCGGCTCCGAGAGGCGAACGGCGGGCGCCTGGCTGATATCGTCATCGCCTGTACTGGGGCGGCTTCGGCGCTGGAGCAGGCGCTGCATTCCGTGGAGCGTGGCGGCACACTGCTGGTCTTCGCCCCTACAGACCCGGGCTACAGGATGCCACTATCGATCAACGACTTCTTCTGGCGCAACGACGTCACTATCACTACCTCGTACGCCGGCAGCCCGGCTGACTATGCCACCGCACTTGAGCTGATAAGGTCTGGCGCTGTTCGCGTTCGGGACATGGTGACCCATCGCTTGCCATTGGCCAAAGCGGGAGAGGGCTTCAAGCTGGTCGTCAGCGGGCAGGAATCGGTCAAGGTCATAGTACTGCCGAACATGTGACAAGAAGCGGAAGGCATATGACATGCTTGCCAACTACGGCTATGCCGATGGGTCCGGTGAGTTCTTCATCACCATAGACACCGACAGGTGCGACGGCTGCGGCCGTTGCGTGCAGGCCTGCCCGGCGGGTGTCTTCGAGGTGGGGCAGGACGACAACGACCCTCTGCGCGACCAACTCGTGGCGCGAGTAGCCGATGCACAACGCAGGCAGATAGCCTTCGCCTGCGCGCCGTGCAAGTCCGCCTCCGGGCGCAGGCCTCTGCCATGCCAGGCAGCCTGCCCCAAGGACGCTATCGCACACTCCTGGTAAACCCGGTGACAAACACCAGGACCTTTCCGTACTCCCTGAGCCGACTGCCAGCCAAGATATGGTTTGTACCAAATGATGATAAAGGAGCCGCGAACCATACCCGGCGGCCCGGGGTGTTTGGGTACTTCCCCCGGTTGGGAGTATCTTTGCCGCTATTGGCAAAAGAGAAGGGGGACGCGCCGGCGGCGCGTCCCCCTGTGGGGCTCGGTAGATGCGGGAGAGTTAGAAGTTGACCCTCACCGTCCCCCTGGCCAGGCCGTCGATAATCAGGTTGATCATCGCGGTCTTAGTGTTGCCGATGCGGCTGATGTAGACCACGGCATGGCCCTTCTCGTCTGTAACCAGCGCAGCACTGGTGGAGGCTACCCCAGCCGGCAGAGCCAGCTTAACGTTGAGCCCGGCAATAGCCAGCGGTTTCCTGCCGGTGATGTCCATGAGCTGGATATCCACTCGCGCTCCCTTGTTCGCGGCGCCCGGCGTGGCCTCAGTAGAGGTGATCTTCATGGTCATGGGCACGTACGCCGTCGTAGCTATCTGCACCGAACGATCCTCGCTGTCGACGTCATCCGGCACGTCTCCGGCCTTGACCCTGGCCGTCAGAGCATAGCTGCCCATGGCGCCAGGTTTCCAGGGCACGGACAACGTCCGCGTGGTTCCGGGGAGCAGGGCGACTGGTATCGCCCTCACCAGCTTGTCCGCTGCGAGCACTTCCAGAGTGAAGGATGCCGGCTCGTTGCCCTGGTTGGCCACGTCCACCCTTACGGTACTGACACGGCCGGCCATCGGTACACCGAGGACACTGACGCCGGTGACCGCTACGTCCTTCACGGAATTAGTAATGGTGGTCGAAATGGTCATTTCGTTGTTGTCTGGGTTGATGTCGCCGGGCACACCCGTGATCACGGCCCTGAGCGACCCTTCGCCTGGATCGCTAGGCACTATCCAGTTCCAGGTGACGACCTTGGTGGAAGGTTTGTTGGGAGCCGGAGGCTTCAGATTAGACACATTCTGGATTGGCTTGAGCTGCACAGTGCCTTTAACCGGCGTCTCAACCCACATCTCTACCTTGAAGGTCTGGGTAGTTGTGCCCAGGTTCTCGACCACCGCGTTGACCTTGACCGGCAAGCCCTTCTTGGGCGCCACGATCGGCTTGCCCTTAGTGTCCGTGATGGTGATGTTCGTGACGGCGATGTCCGCACCCTGGATGGTTATGCCGGTCGACTTGCTGTTGTCGGATGTATCCTCTTCACCGGTTAACGGGTCGACCCCGGCGAGAACGTTGAGCGTGCCCAGCACATCGGCAGTCCACTCGATGCTGACGTCAGTATGATCGCCAGATGCCAGCGAAGGTATTGTCTCGCTGCCTATCAAGGTACCGCCAATGGAGAACTTCACGAGCACATCGCTGAGATCCACCATGCCTTCGTTGGTGACGGTAGTGGTGAAGGTCAGCTCCGTGCCGTAGTTGTACTTGTTCCCCGTGGCTGAAGGCGACACTACCGGCTTGGTGACCGACACGTCTATGCCACCCGAAACGTCAACCTCGGTAGAAACCATGTCGTCGTCGTAGTTCATCTGGCCAGGTAGGTCGGCGCCGATAGCCTGGATGGACATGTTTGCGCCGGACGTTTCAGGCACCCACGGCAGAGTGACGTCATTCGATTCGCCCGGTCCAAGCGCGCCCACGTCCACAGCGCCCAGCTCGTCGTCGCCGGCAAAGAAGGTCACCGAGTAGTCACCCGGCAGCGGAAGGGCGCCGTTGTTTTTCACCGTAACGGCGATCCAGTACTGCAGGCCGGTGAAGACCTCTTCCACCACCGCCTTTTTGCCGGTCGCACCGGGCTCGGTGTCGGAGACGTAGATGTTGCTCAGGCCCACCTCGACGCCAACCTGCAAGTCGACCTGGAGCGTAGCTTCGTTGTCACCGGCGTCGGCCTCTCTGGGCAAGACGGGTGTGCTCGCCTTGACCAGGTAGTCGTGTATCACAACGTCATGCCCTTCTTGTCCAGCCTTCGGGTCCGGCACTAGCTCAGGTATCCACAGCACCGAGGTGTCCTGTGTGTCGCCCGGGTTGAGCTTATCTATCAGACCCGAGTCGATGGCGATCGGGTCGCCAAAGACGTACTTCTTGCCGGGGAAACCCGGTTCACCAGGCTCAAGGTTCTTGACTTCCAGTATCGGGTATACCTGGAAGTTCACCTGAACGTCCCTGATGGGCTCGTCGCCATTATTGGCCGCGGTGGCGGTTAGGACCACCTGCTGGCCGGTCAGGAACGTCGGCGGCTCATCGCCAGATTCAGCGATAGCCTCGGCAGTTATGCCCGTGATGCCTATGTTGGTCGCCGGTATCGTGCCGCCATGGCCCCTGTCGGGCGCGACGTCTTTGATGTCGAATATGTCGCCCGCAGCCGCGGTTACCTTCATGGACCCATCGTCCACCATCGTGACCAACCACAGTATCTGCCATATGGTGTCGTCGCTGTTCATGCCTATGGTGAAGGTCTCAATGAGAGGCGACCATTTCTTGGTCGTGCCGTTCCACTGGAATATGAACAACTGTCCGCTGGGTCCGCCTCCATCGAGGGCCTTGACCATGGAGCTCTTAACCTTGCTCACGTCCAGGCCGGGGAGCTTCTTAGCATAGTTGGCCATGTCCGCCCTGGCGACGGCTGCCCTGGCGGCCGCTTTTGCCGCAGGGCCACCGGGGCCTGGCGGGAAGACGAAGCCGAAGGCCATGTAGTCGGCCCCGACGTCGTTGGACAGCGGGCCGGTGTAGCCGGTCGCTGTGTCCTCGTCCGTGTCGAGCATAAGTATGGAAACCAGAGGCATCGGGTCGGGACCGAACAACGGCAACTGCCCGTAGAACTTCGTCAGGAACATCGCGGAGTCGCGGGTCACCTGGACGCCGACCTTGTCGATGTCTACCTTCGGCGCCCCGCCGTTGGCCTTGCTCGCTCCAGCCCCACCGACATTGACGTCCTCGGGGTCGGTGATTATCCACCTTATTGGCGGGATCACGTTGACCTCGACCGGCACGCGCATCATGCCCCTGCCCGGGTCGTTGCTCTTGATGAGGAGCTCGGCGAAATAGCGGCCCATGTCCATGCCGCGGCCGTCTATAGTCAGGTTGACCACCTGGCTTCCGCCTGGAGCTATGCTGCCGCTGGTGACGTCCTCGCTGAGCCACGGGACATCGCCGCCGGTCCCGCGGCCGAGGTTGGACAGCATGTTTTCATAGGCCTCCTCCGCCGTGTCGCCTTCGCCAACCGTGTAGATAAGGGCGACAGACTTGCTCCCGCCGGGGGCCAGAGAGCCCAGGGCGAAGTATATCGCGCCGGCAAGGTCTCCGGCGACCGGGCTGTCCGGGCCGTTTTGCATCCAGTTCCCGCCGTGGTCTATCGTGGTGTAGTCATCCCAGGCATTCAGGTCCCAGTCGTACACCGCGGGCCACGAGTCGCCCGTCGCTGCCATGCCATAGGAGAAGTACTTCCCACCGGCAGGGCTGGGCGGATCGATGGCCGTCAGGGCGAAGGAGTCGGGGTTAAACGACCATACATCGTCGCCGCCACTAGCGTTGGCGTCCCAGTCGATGACCCTCTTGTAGCGCAGGTCTCCGATGGGATCGGGGCTAGTATTCTTGAACTCGGTTCTGAGCACAACCGACCGGCTGTGCTTGTCGAAATGCAGCACGTGGTTGATCGACAGACGGTTGTCGACCGTCATCGCACTCATGCGCTGCTTGGCCTCATCAGGGGTATCCCTGAGGGTTTCCCTGCCGGTGTGGTTCAGGCCCGGATGCCCGTTGTCCGGGTAGGAGGAAACGGTCCGGCCGTCGTAGAATACCACATAGCCCTCGCCGTTCCAGGTGACGGCAATGCTCTCGGCCATGCCAGGCACACCGTCGCTATGCGGACGGGCAGGCTTGTACTCGAAGCCATACCCCGCGCCGCTCCTGGACCCTGCATCCGGCGGGTTCTTCCAGTCGAGCTCGCCCATGTCGGACATACCGACGACCAGCCATTCGCCTTCGAACTTTATACCCGAAGAACCCGGAGGCGGTGGTGGCGGTCCTGGAGGCGCGCCCGCGGCGGCGCCGGCTGTCTTGTTGTTGGGCAGCACACGAGATTCACCACCTTGCGGGCTGGGCAGCGACTTGGCGCCAGGGCCAGGCCCTCCCGGGCCGCCTTTGGCAAAGCGGTCGCTTATCTCCCATGCCAGGTCGCCCTCGCCCTCGTTGTATATGGTCACCTCGGCGGCGCCCATGGTGCCGCGGTCAAGCGGGTCTACCTTGATGTAGTTGGGCTCTACGCGAATTCTGGGTTCAGGCGCAGCAATGTGCACGTGCACATGCAGCATCATCGGGGAATGGGCCGGGTCATTGCTGTCGATGTGGATATTGCCGTCGTAGTCACCCGGCCTTGTGCTGAAGGTACTAAACTGCACCATCACATCAGTAGAGCCTGATGGCGGCACGGTGCCAGCTACGGGTGTTTCGTCAAGCCATGGGAAATCAACGGGCGAACCCGGCTCAGCCATTTCGCTCAGACGGAAGGTCAGGTCAGCGGTGCCCACATTCTGTATGCGTAGATTGAATCTCGCGCTGCCATCCGGCGGCAGCATCACCGACTCAGGCCAATCGGGAGTCGCTACGATGCTGGGGCTGCCCGGTGGTGGCGTCGTCGGTGGTGGTGTCGTAGTCGGAGGAGGCGCACTTTGTAGCCAGTTAATAGCCTGGCGAGCGTTGATTATGCCGAAGCCATACCGGTCGTCCTGACCCGCCGGGTTCTTGTCCAGGGCCGTATTCCTCAGGGCGTCGAACGTCTTGCTGGGCAGGCTGCTCGCGGTCGGATGTAACTTCTGGTACTCCAGCAACAGGGCCACAGCGCCCGAGACGTGGGGCGTAGCCATGGAGGTGCCGGCCGCATAGCCATAGCCGCCGGGAACGGATGAGTAGATATTGTCAGAGTAGGGATCAGTGCCAGATCCGCCAGGTGCGGACAGGTCGGGCTTGAGCCAGCTCTCCGGCCAGTCGGCCGGGGCGCCGGCGCCGAATCCGCTCTTAACGATGGTGCCGCCGCCGCTATACGAGGCAACGTTGGTATCCGGGCCGACGGCGCCTATGCCCCAGGACTCGAAGATGTTGCCGGGTGAACCCGAAGTGCCGGGCCCGCTATTGCCTATCGCTACGACCGGCACAATGCCCGCTGCCTTCAACGCCCTGATGGGCTCAGCGTAAGCGGTCACGTACCCTGGAGCACCCAAAGACATGCTCACGACGTCCGCCGCCGGGCCGGAAGGGTTGTTAAAGCGGTCATAGGGCGCCATGGCCCACTGCATGCCGGACAGTATCTGGCTGAAGTAGCCCCAACTGCTGCCGCTGCTGACATTCGGCAGTACGGCGCCCATCATCAGCTTCGCGCCCGGTGCTACGCCGATGTTAACTCCGGACGTGGCGCCGCCGGCTATAGTGCCCGACACGTGTGTGCCGTGCCAGCCGTAGTCCACCGGCGTCGGGAACGGGCTGGTGCCATCAGGGTTGCCGATCGTGCCGTCGGGCTTCCAGGCCATCCAGCCGCCGGGGATATAGGAGTCGGCGGGTGAGGTCGTGAACAGCTTGCCGGCCAGGTCGGGGTGCGCGGGGTCGATGCCGGTGTCCAGCACAGCGACCTTCACGCCGTTGCCGCTAACGCTAAAGTCAGACCATGCCTGCGGCGCGCCGATCATTCTCAGGCCCCAGGTCGGGCCAGGTAGAGGCGGCAGGACATCAGCTCCCCTTGCGACGCCGTCCAGCGCATACACCTTGAAGTTGGGTATGATGCGTTCTACATTCGGAAGGCCCGCCAGGACGCTGAGCGTGGCGGTATCAACGCGGGCGAGCACGGAGTTGTTGATCCAGTACTGGTTCAACACCTTGCCGCCGCCGCTGGTGACAGCCGATGTTACCGCGGCCAGGGATGTGGCAGCGCCAGCCTTCAAAGCGCCGGCCGTCCCAGCCGCGCTCACACGGCTGAGGCTCACTGGCTTCATAATGACGACTACCTCAGCCGTTTCTCCCGCAGCTATCGACACCTCCACGCGGGCCGGGCTTACGGAGCCGGAGTCCGCGAAGACGAGGCCAAAGCCCGGGCTCATAACGACTATGGATAGGATGAGTAGTGCTGTGAGTGCCCATCTTCTGGTCTTCACCTAAGGTTACCTCCTATAAGTTTTAAGTAAGTCCCAAGGCCCGCACCAGGCAGGCCATTATTACCACGGCTACGAATTCGGGTCCCTGTTCCCATGCAACATAAACACCACCCCTCCGCTTCCCTCTGTGCGATTCGGGTTGGCGACCAGTATGCAATGGGTTGGTGACCACTATAACATCACGTTTTCATGACGTCAACCCTTGTCAACATTACAGCGCCATCACAGCACCGTTCAGTTTGCGCTTGACCCAAATCTGCTCGAACAGTGTTGATATTGTGAGGTTTTTGTAAGGATTTGGTTTGGAAGTCGCCCCGTTGATGAATGCCCGGCTATGCGATATCCTTGAGCCGTGACCGAACTTTTGGTGGACACACCGGGCGTCAGGCTGGACAGGTTCGTCACTGACAGATGCGCCGGACTGTCCCGCGCACGGGTACAAAAGCTCATAGAGCTGGGGCTGGTGCGGGTGAGCGGCAGGCCTGCCAAGCCCGGCTACAGGCTGTCCGCTGGAGACATCGTGTCTGTGACCGTCCCGCCGCACGCTCCGATTGAGCTAAAACCTGAGTCCATACCGCTGACCGTAGTCCACGAAGACGACGCTATTATCGTCGTCGATAAGCCGGCGGGCATGACAGTCCACCCGGCCGCCGGAAACCGCGAGCATACCCTGGTCAACGCATTGCTGGCCCACTGTCCGGCCCTGGCAGCCAGCGTCACGCCCGAGAGGCCGGGCATCGTGCACCGGCTGGACAAAGACACGTCGGGCCTCATGGTCATAGCAAAGGCCGATGCGGCATTCAAAGGCCTGATAGCTCAATTCCTCTCACGCCGCATCTTTAAGAGGTATACTGCACTGGTCACAGGACATGTCTCTCCGGAGAAGGGGATCATAGAGGCCCCGATAGGTCGCGATCCCTCCAACCGCAAGCGCATGGCAGTGGTGCTTGGAGGCAAGGAGTCCCGCACACGCTACAACGTGACGGAGTACATGGATGGTTACTCATTGCTGGAGATTACACTTGAGACAGGCCGGACGCACCAGATAAGGGTGCACCTGGCGGCCATCGGACATCCCGTAGCAGGCGACCGCGTATACGGAGGCAAGTCCCCTCTCTTCAAACGCCAGTTTTTGCACGCCTCCGCGCTCGGGTTCGAGCATCCGGTTACGGGCGAGAGTTGCCAGTTCTTCTCTCCCCTGCCGGACGACCTCAGGCAAGGCCTGGAGACACTGCGCAGGAAAGCCGCGGGCTGACTCTGTTCCTTCAAAGCACCACGCAGGCCGATGCATTGGCCAGTCGTTGAATTGTGTTAAAATAGGGCACTTTTATGGCCGGAGGTATATCGTGGGCCAACGAGATGATCGTATGGTCGGGGCCAACACAGGGGGCGACCCAGCCGAAGCGGACCAGGCGATATCTCAGTTCGCAACCGAGGCTGCATCCCTGACAGCTTCGGGTAAGATCGGGGCTGAGATCGTCAACCAGAAGAATGAGCTTCTCTGGAAGATCACGGCGCAGATAGACGAGACCAAGTTGAACCTGGAGCAGCTTGAGGAAACACAGAAAAACCTCAAGAAGCACCTGGCCCAACTGCAGTCGCTGAAGAAGATACTGTCAACGTAGAGGTGGGCATCCCGGCGGGACATCCTGCCAGGGACGGAGTTGCCGGGCCGGCTCTGCCCGATGGTTGGCTCCTGGTCTGAAGCATAATTACGTGGTGCGCGTGGACCTGCGCTACGTGCGAACGGGCATGTCCGCGCAACAGGCCGGACTCAAGCATCATGTCAGGCTCAAGCGGTATCCGTATCTGCTGCGGTAGACTACCATAATCTCGGATGCTAGAATGGTCGCATGGGGCCTACAGGATATAGTTTGAAGGAAGTGGAACGGGTCCCTGAGATAACGACTGCAGAGCTAGCCGGCCTCTGGGCCAGGTTGGTCGCCTATGTTATAGATGTGGTGCTCCTTGGCCTGGTGTGCTGGGGCATCTCATATTTCCTCAATAGTGCATTCACCGACGGAGATCCGATCAGGACCTCGTCTGGGGTTGTAGGGACGGCGTCTGGCCTGTTCCTGGCCGGCAGCGCCATCTACTTCACATCTATGCTCAAGCATCGCGGCCAGACGCTTGGCAAGATGGCAGTGGGAATCAAAGTGATCAAGACGGACGCATCGCAACTGGGATGGAGCGACTCACTGAGGCGTTTTGCCGGCTATGTGCTTTCGTGGCTGACGCTTCACCTGCTGTTCCTGAAAGTCGCCGTCGACCGGCACAGGCAGGGAGTACACGATCACATGGCCGATACATATGTGATCGTAGTGCCCAAGAAGAGGGTCAGCGTACCCCAGGCGCAGCCGTACGTGGCTCACATATGTCGCTAACAGAGCCTTCCAATGTCAGGGTGCGTTATGCGCCTAGCCCCACGGGCTATCCTCACGTGGGCAATATTCGGACGGCCATGTTTAACTGGCTCTTCGCCCGCCACTACGGAGGCCGTTTCGTGTTGCGCATTGAGGATACCGACGTTGCCCGCACGGTCCCCGGGGCGCTGGAGGCGATACTGGAAAGCCTGCGCTGGTTGAACCTGGACTGGGATGAAGGTCCGGAGGTGGGTGGCGGCTATGGACCTTATGTGCAGTCCCAGAGGCTGCCGCTGTATCATGAGGCCGCCGAGCGCCTGGTGAGGGAAGGCCACGCCTACTACTGCTTCTGCTCGCCCGAGAGGCTGGAGCAGATGCGCGCTGAGCAAACAAAGCGTAAGGAGCCACCCAGATACGATCGGCTATGCCGTTGTCTCACGACTGATCAGGCGTCGGACAAGGCGACGTCCGGCGTGATTCCTGTCGTCCGTTTCAAAACCCCGCTGGAAGGATTGACGACCTTTACGGACCTGATCCGCGGCGAGGTCACTTTCGACAACGCCACGCTGGACGATTTCGTGCTTCTCAAGTCGGACGGCTATCCTACCTATCACATGGCGAGCATAGTAGATGACCATAGCATGCTTATTTCGCACGTGATGCGGGCCGAGGAATGGCTGTCCAGCACACCCCGGCATGTATTGCTGTACCGGGCGCTTGGCTGGGAACCGCCGCAGTTCGCCCACCTGCCCATGATACTGGGACCCGACCGTTCCAAGCTGAGCAAGCGGCACGGCGCCACTTCTCTCATCGAGTACCGCGAAGCGGGCTTCCTGCCTGAGACAATGGTCAACTTCCTGGCCCTCCTGGGATGGTCCCTGGACGACAAGACTGAACTGTTGAGTCGAGAAGAGATAGTTAAGAGCTTCACTCTGGAGCACATAAGCAAGACGCCTGCTATCTTCAACCGTGAGAAGCTGGAGTGGATGAACGGCGTCTACATCCGTAGCCTTAAGGTTGAGGACTTAACCAACCGTATCATACCCTTCCTGGAGCGCGATCTGCCTCCGGGGGTGCCCAGACCTCTGTCGCGGGACTATGTGCTCAAGATCGCCCCCTTGATACAGGAACGCGCCAGGACGCTGGCCGAGGCGGCACAGTTGTCGGACTTCTTCTTCGTGGTTGAGCCGCACTACGACCCGGCGTTGCTACTGTCTAAGAACACCGGACCGGATGACATCGCCAATGCGCTGCACATCACGCTGGAGAGGCTGCGAACAATAGAATCTTTCGATACGGCACGGCTTGAGCCCATGCTCCGCTCGCTGGCCGCCGAGCTGGGCATGAAGACCGGCGTGCTGTTCGGAGCGCTGAGGACCGCTACCACCGGCAGGACAGCCGCACCGCCGCTGTTCCAGACAATGGAGGCATTGGGCAAGGACAGGTGCCTGCGAAGAATAGAGGCCGCCATAGACCTGTTGGGCCGGCTCGAGCGGGCCAAATGAGTGAAGGGGACACAGGGGTAAGGGCTCCTTGTCCTCTCACGTTACATTTGATGTAGGAGCGCCACAGCCATGACAACCGGCATCCTCCGAAGGTGCCGCGTACTGGACCTGGCAGATGAAAAAGGCGCGTACTGCTCCCGCCTGCTAGCGGAGATGGGCGCCGACGTAATCAAGGTTGAACCCCCCGGCGGAGACCCGGCCAGGCAGAAGGGCCCGTTCCTCGACCAACTGCCGGACACAGAGGAGAGCCTGTATTTCCAGTACGTTAATGCCGGCAAGCGCGGCATAACGCTCGCCATGCACAGAGAGCCGGATGCCAGCATGTTCCGACGTCTGGCGGCTGGCGCCGACGTGATCGTGGAGTCCTTCGAGCCCGGCTATCTCGACCGTTTCGACCTGGGTTACAAACACCTCTCGGCGCTCAATCCCGGCCTCATCGTGGCATCGATCACCGGGTTTGGACTGACTGGACCTTACAGGCTCTTCGTGTCGTCTGACATCGTCGCCAGCGGCATGGGCGGACAGATGTATATCACTGGCCGAGAGGATACACCTCCGCTCAGCCTGTGCGGAGACCAGTCTTACTACATAGCCTCGATGTTCGCGGCGATAGGAATACTGCAGGCATTGCGCGCTCGCCGGGCCGGTGGGAAGGGCCAGCATATCGATATCTCACTCCAGGAGTGCGTGGCGGCCACGCTGGACCATGTCCTGCCGCGTTATTTCTCGCACGGCGAGGTATCACGGAGGCAGGGCAGCCTACACTGGTCTGGTGGCTTCTGCGTGTTCCCATGCCTCGACGGCTACGCGTTGCTGTCGCTATTCATGAACTGGGATACTCTGGTCGAGTGGTTGGACAGTGAAGGCATGGCGGACGACCTCTTGCAAAGGAGGTGGCAGGACCCAGAGCAGAGGCGCCGGGGGACGGATCACATAATAGAAGTACTGGAACGCTGGTCGCTCTCTCACCAGGCGGCCTACCTGGAGGAGCAGGGCCAGCTAATGGGGTTCCCGTGGGCCAGGGTTGCAGGCGTAGATGATGTGGCTGCCAGCCCGCAACTGCGCAGCCGCGGGTTCTTCATCCGCACACGACACCCCGGGACAGGCAGGGTATATGAGTCCCCGGGTGTCCCGGCCCGTCTGAGCCTGACTCCCTTTGGCCTAGGCCGCCCGGCGCCCCGGCTCGGCGAGCACAACGCCCAAGTCTTGGGCGATGCCGGCTCCGGGGAAACGGAGGACCAGATGAACAATGTGCCGGCCCGTATGGCTCGCACCACTGCAGGGCCGCCGCTGGCCGGGGTGCGCGTGCTGGACTTCACCCGCGTGCTGGCCGGTCCTTATGCCACCCGCCTCATGGCTGACTTTGGCGCCGAGGTCATCAAGGTCCAACGGCCTTCCGGGAACGAGCAGGATCCGTTGGGTGGCGCATACTACGGCGCCTGGAACCGTAACAAACGCAGCATTGCGCTTGACATGTCGCGGCCCGAGGGACTGGCATTGGCCCGCAGGCTGATAGGAGCGAGCGACATACTGGTGGAAAACTTCAGCCCGCGCGTGATGGCCAACTGGGGCCTGGACTACCCGCACGTTCGAGAGCTGAGGCCGGACATAATAATGGTCAGCATTTCAGCTATGGGCCAGACAGGGCCGCTCAGGGACTTCACTGGCTTCGCGCCTACGCTGCACGCCCTGAGCGGCATGACGCATCTCACCTCTTTCCCCGGCAAACCACCGCTGGGCCCGGGATACTCCTACGCCGACCACGTCGCCGGGCTCACCGCAGCGCTGGCAACCCTCGCCGCGCTGGAGCACCGGTCGCTCACAGGCGAAGGGCAGTTCGTAGATGTATCGGTGCTGGAGAGCATGTGTGCCCTGATGGGCCCGGCGTTGCTGGATTGGACGGTGAACCGGCACAAAACCGCCCCTCACGGCAACGGTTCGCCGGACGCGGCGCCACATGGCTGCTATCGCTGTGCGGGCGAGGATGCATGGTGCGTCCTGGCCGTGGAGACCGAAGAGCAATGGCGCTCTTTCGCCGCGGCGCTGGAACACCCTGAATGGGTCGGGGATGCACGCTTCTCCAGCAAGGCGAGCCGACTGCAGAACGCCGCAGAGCTGGATAGGCTCGTCGAAAAGTGGACCTCGCGCCTTACCCCCGACAGGGCGATGATCGAGCTTCAGAAAGCAGGCATACCGGCGGGCAAGGTGCAGGACGCCCGGCAAATCGCTGCAGACCCGCAGCTAAACGCCCGAAGGTTCTTCACCGAGCCAGAGCCCGCTTCATCCGGGCTCAAGTGTGACGGGAGCCCGATCAGGATTCTCGGTGTGCCGCCACCCTGCCGCACAGCCCCGGCGCCCGGACAGGATACAGACGATGTCCTCACCGATATCCTCGGCCTGGACAAACGCGAGGTAATGTTACTGAAACAGGAAGGCGTCATATCCTGAGGTACATTTTCGCGTCGGACTTCCCTTCGTGTCCGGCCTGTGTTAGATTCTTGACTGAAGTCACTAGAGGAGGGATAAACCTTGCCCATCATAAGAGTGGAGATGTGGACCGGCAGGACAACCCAGCAGAAAGCCGAGCTGGCCAAAGCCATAACCGACGCCGTATGCCGCGTCGCCGGATCGAAGCCGGAGGCTACCTTTGTGGTCTTTACCGATATACCCAAAGAAAACTGGGCCCAGTCGGGAAAACTGGCATCGCAGACATAGTACAGCAGCTGAGCGGGAATACTCGGGCGTGGCCGGCGGGAATCACACCAGTTCCCAACCCGTTCCCAACTTTGGTCGGTTAAATTGCCTTTTGTTACAGGATACTCCCTATTCACACCTGTGCCATCCTCTCTGGCGCCCGAGCACTGGTGTCTCCCGAGTATCCGGAACGGTTTTGCTGCTCCGCCCGAGCACATTGCCGAGGATGACGGGCCGATATGGAGGCCAAAGGGTTGGACTACGAGAAACGCGACAGCGGGACGAGCTATGGTGAGGCTTTGGCTCTCATGCAAGATTGGAGCGCGACGCCAAGCGAAGAGGAGGAGGCTACCAGAAGTATCAGGCTAGGCGATATGACCGTCGATTTCCAGCAGCGCCGGGTGGCGTTCAGGGAAAAGAGCGTTCCTCTCACCTACATAGAATGGCTTCTGTTAGCCGAGCTTGTTCGCAACGCGGGGCAGATGGTTTCCTACGAGAAGCTGTTGACGCGTGTCTGGGGCCCGGAGCACAGTAACAACGTGCATCTTCTCAGGATATGGATAAGTCGGCTCCGGTATAAGCTTGAAGACAGCGGCACAGGACACAGGTTCGTCCGTACCGTGCGCAAGTCTGGGTATGCGATAGGCAAGTCAGAAGACTGATTCCCCGCTAGCCCGACATACGCGGTTGCGCTGGAACCATAAAGATCGGCGTGTGTCCCGAGTGCAACAGCTTATCGGTAACGCTGCCGAACACCCACCTGCTGACTCCAGACCTGCCATGCGCGGATACAGCTATCAGGTCCGAGGCATGTTTCTCAGCATAGGTAATGATTTCCTCTGCCGGAGTCCCCACAGCGGTTGCGATATAGGCGCGCAGCCCCTTTTTCTTGAGTCCTCCGGCCACACCCTCCAGGTAAGCCAAGGCGAGCGCCTTGCGTTTCTCTTCCACCTCATACATCGCCGCAGGCCAGGAAGCGCTGCCGTCGCTTCCAGAAACCATGTCCGACAGCGGTTCCAGTACCTGCAGCAGCACCATCTCAGCGTTCAGTTTGAGCGCCAGCGTTTCGGCGTACGGTAGAGCCGCCTCTCCCGCCGCCGAGCCGTCCAGAGGCAGGAGTATCTGCTTCAACAACCTGCCCTCTTCCCCCGCCATCCGGCCCAAGGGAGCCCTCACCAGCAGCACAGGCCACGAGGTGGCCCGGAGCACCTTCGCGGCTATGTTGCCCAGCAGCCATTTGCCCAGGCCCGAGCGCCCGCGGTTTGACATAGCTATCAGGTTGACGTGTTTTTCGCTGGCATAGACCAGTATCTCGCTCGCCGGCCGTCCTGCGAGCACCTCGGCGTGCACTTTCACTTCACCTGAGGTATTACGGCCAGCCAGGCCTTTTCGAAGGTTCTCCTGAACGCGCTCAAGGTAGTACCGGTAAAGACGGTCGGCGCCGGCGATGCTGGTATCCACGACGCTGGCGAGTATGACCTCTGATCCGAAAGCTGCGGCGATCTCACGAACGTAAGGTAGTACGACCTCCGCTGTGTTCGACCCGTCCAGCGGTACCAGTACTTTCCTGAACATCACACACCGCGATAATACTCTGGCATTAGCGACGACGTGTTAGGGCCAAGACTGCCACCAAACGCCACGCCTTCCGCCCTTTATTACATGATATACCTAATTAGTAAGTGCACCATCACCCCCTGTGTCCCCCGCTTCCTTCGAAGGGCTTTGCCCGACAATCACAAGACCATCGCCATTTGTCGGGCAATCGGCAATTCTGCCCGATTATTCCAGAAGGTAGGTTCTAAATTCAGTTCGTATATGCTCTGAATCAGGACGCAAATATTATGGCAGAGAACCTTCAAAATAACCTCGTTGACCTGAGCAGTAGGCGACTTAGACCGAACCGAGCTGCCGAACTTGCCCTTAATCATGCTGAACGTGGTTTCGACGTTCTAACCTCTTGTGATAATGCTCATAGAAAACGGCCTTGTTGAATTCGTAGAAGTGCCACATCTTGTTCCAGAGATTATCCGGTTCGTGGTGTCCATGGGTTCCCTTGCTCTGGGATTTGAAGGGTATGTACGAGATAGCACCGACGCTTGCCACGACACGAAGATTCTTCTTGGCAGAGTAAGCCTTGTCCGCCGAGACCTCGTTGATAGTAAATTTCTTGGCAGTCTGATTGACCAATGCGGGGAATTGAGGTGCATCGGCGGACTCGAACGGGGTAGCCTCTACGGAAGTTACTACGTGGGTCTTGACTCCAGTCATAAGATGTACCTTGACCCACTTGTTCTCAGACTTCATCTTGCCGTACTTTTCATCGTACCACCTGTCGTAGACACAGGTGGTGAAGCCAGAAGAATCAACGGCGAAGTCGGTTTCGATGCCCTTCAAAGGTTGGGCTGTTTCTTCGATGAGCGTCTTGAGCAGTGGAGTGAGTTCGGGATTCTCCAGATAGTCGAAGATGCTGTTGTAGGACGGGGCCTTTGCCAAGTAGCCCTTCGTTACCAGTTGCCGCAAGTCAGTCATTGCCCTTCGTCCCGACACTGTGGAGTATACCTTCAAGGCGGAAGCCATAACTACAGCCGAGAGTGGATGGCTGGGCCGTCCAGCGCCTTTGTGCTCCGGTTGGACTATACCCTTGCACAGTTCCCCAAGAAGCTCAATGAACCTGTCCTGCTCGTGGGTTTGTGCTTGATTGTACGCGGGCCATTCCTGAGCATAGGTTACGCGCATGGCTTGGGTGTCTATCGTGGTGCCATCCGGCTTCGTCTCACGTTGCACCACATATTCGACAGCGTAAAGGTGCTTACAGTGGTTGCCCTTTTCAAAGTCCGGGCAAAGAGCAGAAGGGGTGCCCATGGTCAAGGTTTACAACGTAGGAAGTCCCATTACCACTCTGGCTCGGAACCTTCCACATGCCAAGCTGGTTCTTTTCAATCTTGGCGGTGGCTGCTATCAGAAGTCCCTTTTCTTGTCTCGCATCCATCTGAGTATCCCCTTTCAACTTACCGCGCTAGTATATTACTACGTCGGTAAGTCGCTGTCAATACCCTTGACGTATATTACCCTCCCGGTATATACTGAGCCGATAATATATCAGTCAAGGAGGCAATCATGGGTAGAGTTCCAATCACTGTTATGGGTTATCGGTGTGAGAGGTGTGGTTGGGAATGGGTGCCCCGTGATGAAAGCCAAGAACCAAAGGTATGCCCGAAATGTAAGTCCCCATACTGGAACAAGCCGAGGAAACCAGCGGCAGCCATGTCGTATGAGGAGTTCCGAGATAAGGTCAAGGCCGTTCTTGTTGCTGCCACTGGTAAGTCTCTCACCTGGACAGAAATACGAACTCAAGCAAAGTTGCCCCAGAAATGGCCAAACAATCAGTGGGTTCACCGTATGGACAAGGACATCAACCTGATACGCGAAAAAGACAAAGATGGTATCATTCGCTGGAAAATTCCTATCTAGGAGGTACATAGCTTATGCCGGTTCCCAGTCTTAGATTGCCAGAGAAATCGAAAGATGAGCAGCGACAGAGCAAAGTTACTTGGAACTTGGAGCACTGCAAAACAGACCAACCCGATTTCTACACTATCGGCTATGCTGGCAGAAGCATGGGAGGTTTTCTGAACGTTTTGACTGAGGCTGGGGTTGCGACACTTGTGGATATAAGATTCGCGCCGGTTAGCCGTTTCAAACCAGAATTCAGCAAGAACAATCTCATGAGAGCATTACGGGAAGTAGGGATAACCTACATCCATAGACCTGATTGGGGCGTACCGCGAGATATTAGAGCTTTTAGCATCGGCAAGAACTCGCGTGACGATATTTGGGCATGGTACGACGCCAATGTCTTACCCAGCGTGGTCAATAGAAACCTGGACCTGTTCTTCAATACTATGGAGCATCCGGTTGCGTACATGTGCGTTGAATATGACCCTACCGAGTGCCACAGGCATAGGGTTTCTTTGGGACTAGAACGGCAGGGATTGGTTGGTTGCGACCTTTAAACCGCCGTTCCGAAGGGGGTGCTGAATGGTCCATACTGGAACCGAACGCCAAACGAAGAAGGTGCTCATCACGGTACGCACTTACCCTGTACCATCCAAAAGCCTCATAGAAGTGTCTTGCACTGCCGGGATAACCGACGACGGTCATTGGATACGGCTGTACCCTGTCCCATATAGGTTTTTGGACTACGACAAGCGTTTCACGAAGTACCAGTATATCGAAGCGCAGGTGACAAAGCCCACTTCAGACACTCGCCCTGAAAGCTATAGGGTTGACCCCGAAACAATAAGTGTGGTGTCTCCAGTGATACCGACTACCAACACGTGGCAGCAGCGAAAGGCGGTAATCTATCCCCTCAAAGCTAGATCGATGTGCGACCTACAGGAAGAGCGTAATTTAGCAAGACAGCCAACTTTGGGCTTTATCAAGCCGACCATAACGAAGTTGGTAATCAAGCCTACAAGTCCTGAGTGGACTGAGGCAGAGTTGGCGAGGCTGCGGCAATTCCCTTTGTTCGGCAATGCACCAAAGAGCGAACTCGTGAAGCTGCCTTTTGATTTCAGGTACCAATTCGTTTGTGAGCACTCTGATTGCCCTGGTCATGACATGCTCTGTACGGATTGGGAAATGGGTTGGTCGTATCTGAAATGGAAGGCCAAGTATGAGTCTAATTGGGAACAGGAGTTCCGTAAGACATACGAGAGAATGATGCAGGAAAACGACACCCACTTTTTTGTTGGCACGTTGCATGGAAATCCCAGCGCGTGGATAGTTATCGGACTGTTCTATCCTCCCAAAGTGGCAGAGAGTGCCCAACAGCCTAGTTTGTTCTGACGCAAGCGAGATAGGTGAAGGGCATATGATTGACTCAACCTGGTTAGAATTACCTACCAAAGAGACATGGGAGGAACGAAGACTGTATTTTGAGTCCTTGGAGCAGTCATTCGTGAATGAACGTGCGTCTTACGGCCTCAGTGACCAGGCCTGTGCATTAGTGGAGGATGTCCAAACAGCTTTTTGCGCGGGAGCTTGGGTCACGGTGCTAGTTATGGCGATTGCTGTCATTGAGTCCCACATCGGCGAATTTGGGTACCCCGATCTGACTAACAACCCTCTGTTCCAGAGGCTTCGCAAAAGACGCAATAGCATTGTGCATTTTCAAGCCAAGCACCCAGGCATCACAACTGACCAGCAGTGGTTAGACAGAACCAAATTGGAGATTGAAGCGAAAGAAGCCTCCAGATTAATGTTTGAGGTGTTCTACAGTGATGTCGGGACGTAGCCAAAATGGGAACAGACCTGTTCCGCATTTTCGGGCAACTCAGGTAATTTTCGGGCAGACGGCTATTGTCGGGCAAAGCCGTCCAGGGGTTGAAGGGGAAATCCGGTTCAATCTGCGTCGGCGTAGTAGGATACGCCGATGGTGCCGGGCCCGGTGTGGACGCCCATTACGGGCGTGAAGTCAGTGAGATATGCCTCAACGCAGTTAAGCCTGGCGCGGATTTCCTCTCTAAAGGCCTCCGCTCCTTCACGAACGGAAGCATGGTGCACATTGGCATGCACAGGCTTGCCGCCAGCATCATCCTGCATCATCTCAAGTAGCCTTGAAAGGGCCCTGGTCATAGTACGGGGCCTGTCCACGGGCAGGACCTGCCCGTTCCGGATGTCGAGAATAGGCTTGACGTTGAGCAGCGCCCCGGCCCAGGAGGCGGCCTTGCCGATGCGGCCTCCCTTGGCGAGGTAGTGCAGCGTATCCAACGTAGCGATGAGGCGCACCTTCTCTCTCATCTGCTGGGCCCTTGCAGTCACCTCCGCCAGGTTCCTTGCACCGGAAGCTACAGCACGTGCCGCCGCCACCGCTATGAACCCCTGGGCACCGCCTGCGGTGCCTGAGTCCAGCACCGTTATCTCCATCCCCGGCACCCGTGCCCTGACGATGTCGACAGCCTGCTGCGCAGCGTCGAACATGGCGCTGAGCGTAGAGGCGAGGGTCACACACAGTATGGCCTCAGTCCGCTGGCTGAGGCGTTCAAAGGTCTGGGCCACCTCGCCGGGGGAAGGAGCGGACGTGCCCGGTATGCGTGCACCGTTCCTCATGGCCTGATATATCTGGTCGGGCATGATGTCTACCCCGTCCCGGTAGGTTTTGCCGTCCATGATGACATGCAGCGGCACGACTGCTATGTCGTACCTGGTCACAAGCTCGGGCGGCAGGCAGGCGACGCTATCGGTAGCTATAGCTATTCTGCTCATAAGCGCTGGAACAATTCTACATCGCCGCCTGTTCGGCGGACAATCGCCTGAACAAGTTCATTTCATATGTGTTCGGCCGAGCACGAATGAGATAAGAGCCGTCTGGCGAGTTGGCGCGGCCAGGCCGAGACAGCTAAAAGGGTATGCCAGCATACATGATGGCCAACGACGCATGTATGACCACCGAGGCCCCGAGTATGTACCAAAGGTAGCAGTGGAACTTGTAGAAGCGTTGGTAATAGTGGTTCTTCAGCAGGTTCTTCCCGACCCTCGACATGGGAAGGCAACGGCAGCTCGAAGAGATGAACAGCAGCGTCAGGAAGTTCAAAATACCCAGAATGAAAATGACCCTGGCAGCTCCAACTGACTGGAACACACTTGTATCCATGTCACACATAATACCACAGGAGCAGGCGGTGGGTTTGCGAAAGTGAATATTCCTGGCATGGCAGGCAGCGCTTGACTCGTTTCCACCATAGTGCTATCGTGAAGCAACTTCATCGGTCCGTTTCTATCACCAATGACGATCTGCAAGTTAAGCGGCATGAGACCATGACCACAGCAGCCTCCGGCCTGGTTTTCAACATCCAACGGTTCAGCATACATGACGGACCGGGGATACGCACGACCGTTTTTTTGAAGGGCTGCCCCCTGCGCTGTAAGTGGTGCTGCAACCCCGAGTCCTGGCCTCAACGGTTCGACCTTATTTTCAATGAGTCCCTCTGTAACGGATGTAAAGCCTGCATCGATGCCTGCCCCCGGCAGGCGCTCACCGTTGCCGACGCGTCGGGGAAGGCGCGAATCTGGCGCGGCAAGTGCGATCGCTGTCTCAAGTGCGTGGAACGGTGTCCCACCGGCGCTCTGCGCCGCTGCGGCGACTATTATTCCCCCGAACGTGTCATGGCGGAAATAATGAGCGACTCGCTCTTCTACCGCAATTCAGGGGGGGGCGTGACGTTCTCCGGCGGAGAGCCTCTGTTGCAGGGCGATTTTTTGCTCCGGCTTTTGATGGATTGCAAGAGCAAAGGGCTGCACACAGCCCTGGAGACTTCGGGCTACTCCAGGCCAGAGGTACTGGAAAAGGCGGCCAGTTACACGGACCTAATCCTCTATGACATCAAGCATACCGACCCCACGCAGCATCAATGGGCCACGGGGAAGTCCAACGCCCTGATTATAAAGAATGTCCGGCTGGCTGCGCTGCGGCTGACGAAGGTATGGCTGCGCGTTCCACTTATTCCCGGCTTCAACGACACTACAGAAAATCTCAGCCAGGTCGCAGCTATCGCCCGGGAGGTGAGCGCACAAAAGGTCTCCCTTCTACCGTACCACGAGTACGGGCTTTTCAAGTACCGCCAGTTGGGGATAAGATACGGGGGTTCCCAGTATCGGCCTATGGCCGAGGCGCATGTCGAGGAATGCAAACGCGTCGTGGAAAAAAGCGGCGCCAGATGCGAGATAGGAAGATAGCTGGTCAAAAGGAGGGCACTTTATGGGCGTAACTGAAGAACTGGTGCAGCACATTACCCATACTGAGTTCAATAATCTGGACGCCGAAACCGTCGAGCATGCCAAGAAGCGTATCATCGATGTTATTGGATGCTCTTTCGCCGGCACCAAATCCCCCGTTTTCCCCCGCATCATCGACCTCGTACGGGAGTGGGGTGGCAAGCCGGAAAGCACGCTGCTGGCCCTGCGCGGCGGCAAGCTACCGGCCCATAATGCTGCCCTGGCCAACAGCGTCCTCGCCAGCGCGCTGGACTTCGACCCACTGCATTCCATGTACGACGGCAAGACACAGGGTGGCCACATCAGTGGCACGACGGTGCCCGCCGCTCTTGCCGCAGCCGAGCAGAGGAACGCCAGCGGCAAACAGCTTATCACTGCCCTGGTAATCGGAGACGATATCACGGCCCGGCTGATGGCCGCTTCCGAGTACAGCCCTAGCAAAGGCAAGACTACCGGCTGGGACCCGGAAAGCACCATCGCCACTTTCGGTACCACGGGCATTGCCGCGAGCCTTTGGGACCTCGACCAGCGCGAGACTCATAATGCCCTGGGTATCGCTCTCAATGAGGCCGCGGGCAGTATCGAGACCCTGCACGAGAAGTCCCACTGCTATAAACTCAACCAGGGATTTGGGGCACGGAACGGCATTCTAGCCGTTGAGCTGGCCAGCAAGGGGTTTATCGGCCTGAAAGAACCCTTCACCGGCGAGTACGGGTATGCTCATCTCTACTGCCGGGTCTTTAAGCCTGAGCTCATATCCAAAGGTTTGGGGGAAAAGTACTATTCAGACCACGTCATCAAACCGTACCCTGCCAACCTGTTCATACAGCCGGGCATCGCCTGCGCCCTGGAGCTGGTACGGAAAAACAAGTTCAATGCCGAGGATATCACCGAGGTGGTCGTTACCCTGTTCGTCGAGAAAGGCCATGAGATCATCATCCAACCGTTCAAGCTTGGCGATGACCCACACATGGATGCCAACTGGAACCTTTCTTTCAACGTGGCAAGCGTTCTCTTGAGGAAGGAAATGACGCTGGAGAACGTCTCCGATGAAGCCATACGCGACCCAAGAATAATGACGCTTACCCAAAAGACACGCATCGTGACCAAGGCCCCGCCCAAGTCCACGGACGTTGAGATCAAGGTGACTCTTAAGAATGGTAAGTCGGTGTCGGCAACCCTCGATATGCCTATCGACGAGCCGGATTATCCGACACTGAGCCTGGACCTGGTGAAAGAGAAATTCAGGAATAACCTGGCGTACTTCGGAGGCATGACGAAGGCTAACAGTGAGAAGATGCTGCAACTTCTGGAGAACCTCGAAAAGGTTAAGGATGTAGGCGAGGTCTTCAAGCTGTTGGCTTAGCACCGGCAAAAGCCCCGGCTGGGGGAACGCACTACATCTTTTCGCAGTAGGGCTGTTCTTCAGCCGGGATATAGCCCGCTCTGATCCACTTGGAACGCGAGAGGCGCGTTATCTGCTTCCCGTCGACCGGCACATCTATCACCGTTGGCCCCCTGTTCGCAAAGGCCGCCTGAACCATCTCCGTTAGATCGGCGGGCTTCTCGAGCCGGTAACCGGCGGCACCGAAGCTCTTTGCCAGCATGACGAAGTCCGGATTGTTCAGGTCTGTCCCGATAAACCGCTGCCGGTACTCGTAAAGCTGTATGCGGCGGAGAACCCCGTAGTAGCCGTCATTCATGACAATTATCGGAACGGACAGGTTGTTGGCGGCGCAGGTAGCCAGCTCAGCCATCTGCATCAGGAAAGAGCCATCCCCGACGATGGACACCAGTTTCAGGTCCGGTTTGGCAAGCTTCATTCCCATGGCGCAAGGGAAAGCGTACCCCATAGAACCGTAGCCGAAACTTATCAGCAGTGTGTCAGGCTCATAGACAGTGAAATCATGCTCGTAGAACCACGTGAAAGATGACGTGGCGTCGCATATCACCCGCGCATCGTGCGGCAGTAGATCGCGCAGCGTTCTGACCATCCACCGTGGATGCAGCGGGAAGGATGGCTGGCCGCGCATGAACTCCTCAGTCTGCTGGCTACGCCATCTTTTGACCCGGGCCAGCGTCTCGGCGAGCGGACCGTTACCCTTTTTCGGGCTCAATTTCTCGTTCAGCTTAGAGAGTATATACTTTGCGTCGCCGATGAGGGTCAGCTTCGGGTTGTGCACCTGCCCCACAGCCTCGGGGCTGATGTTCACTTCGATGAGGTCCGGAGGAAGCCTCACCGTCCAGGTCAGTGTTGAGGATTCAGAGAACCTTGTGCCTATCGCCAGGCAGGCGTCCGTCTTGGCCAGTACTTCCGCGGCTCCGCCGAAAGCGAAGGTGCCGGCCGCCAGTGGATGGTCTTCCGGTATCGTCCCCCGTCCCGAACGCGATGTGAAGACGGGGGCCGAGAGCTTCTCGGCCAGGTCACGCATTTCTTTAGTGGCGCGGGCCGCAACGACACCACCCCCAGCGAACAGGCACGGGGCTGCGGATTTTTCGAGCATTCGGGCGGCCTCCTCGATGCGCGCCTCCAGCCCCCGGTCTGGCCGCCATTCCTCCTTCACAGTAGGCAGGAGCGGGGTTTCATCGCAGGTAGGAAACAGGTCGGTGGGTATCAGGACGGCTGCCGGCCCCCTTCGACCACTGGTGGCGACCCGGAAAGCTCGATTCACCGCGCCCGGTATGTCCCGCACCTGGCGGCAGAGGATCACCTCTTTTGTTATGGGGCGAAAGATGGTCTCCAGGTCGCATCTATGAACCGAGGCCCGGCTCATATAGCTGAGGGGGATCTGGGCTGCCAGCACCACCACCGGCATCGAGTCCTCGTAGGCGGAGGCTACGCCGGTCACCATGTTCGTGGCCCCCGGCCCGGGGATGCTGAAACAGACGCAGGGTTCGCCCGCAGCGCGGGCATAGCCGATGCTGGCGAAAGGGGCCGCCTGTTCGTGGCGCACGCTAATGAACTTTATGGAGGGGTCATCATACAGGATGTCAAGGACAGGCAGGGTCTGCCACCCGCCGATCCCCAAGATATATTTTGCCCCGTTTGCCTTCAATGCCTCTACCAGGAGTCTAGCCCCTGAGTTTCCCAAGATGCCCTCCTTGCATTTGCCGATCCCTTACTTCTATTTCCGCCCGCCGTGCGACCCGGATGACCATATCCTGATCGCCTCATCGGAGTCAAGAACGTCCCCGCCGTTGCCCATGATAAGCCGGGCGGCCTCATCCATCTCGCGCCGGGTGCTGGCGACGCAATCCTTGAGCAGCACGGCAAAATAATCAAAGGCCGAGCAGTCTATGAAAGACGCCAAAACGCAGGCGTTGGTTACCACGCCGGTCACCGCCACCGAGGTAATTCCATTACTACGGAGGATAAGGTCGAGGTCCGTTCCATGAAACGCCGAGTTGCGGTGCTTCCGAATAATAATCTCTCCAGGCAGGGGTTTCAGCTCTTCAACGATCTGCCAGCCCCAGGTACCCTCGATACAGGAAGGGGGCAAACCATTTGGTGAGGTTGCTCCCGCCCGCTTCATACGTGTCCTTAAGAGCGACGGGGATTCGGCGAGCGGCTCCGCGTAATACGTCATTTGCGCAAAGACCACCAGCACCCCGGCCCGGCGTGCCGCATCCAAAACACGCTTTGCACGAGGGATGATCTGATTACAGGAGGTTATGTCGTAGCCCTGCTTCTGGAGGTACCCGCCGGGCATGGCATAGTCATTCTGGATATCCACAAGCAAAAGGGCGGTCCGCCCCGGTTCCAGTATCTCTTCTACTGATAGTGGTACCCGTTTTGCGTTCATATTGTGCCTCCTGCTGTTGCCTTCGGCCAACTGTTTAACCAGGATAGTAGCATGATAGATACAACCCAGGCAAGTTGGTGTTCCCTTGAAGGGGAGCCGCGCTTCCCAGTCCATACGCCTGTGATAGAATGAGGCAACCTATATCAAGGCGCTGCATTTCACCGCCTTCGAGGAGAAAGAAGGATGAGACTGCCGGAAAGGGTCGCCGTCATTACCGGGGCGGGAGGTATCGGTATTGGTCAGGCTATCGCCGTGACGATGGCGGAAGAAGGCGCCCGGGTCGTAGTGAATGATATCGATGGGGCCGCCGCCGAGAAGGTGGCGCGGGGAATAAGGGATGCCGGGGGCAAGGCTGCAGCCATACAAGCGGATGTAACGGTTAGTTCCCAGGTCAACGATATGGTAAGCAGGGCGCTTGAACATTTTGGGCGCATTGACATCCTGGTCAACAACGTGGGCAGGACGCGCCTGCGGCCGTTCCACCAATGCACTGATGAGGACTTCGAATTCGTGCTGAACATGAACATGAAGTCCACCTTTTACTGCACGCGTGCCGTGCTTGGCCATATGATCGAACGCCGTTCTGGCAGGATAATCAGCAATGCCTCCATCAACGGCATAATCGGCAGCCCGCTTTCCGTCGGCTACTCGGCGGCCAAAGCGGGCATTATCGGCTTCACCAGGTCGCTTGCCAAGGAGGTCGGCCAATACGGTATCACGGTGAATTGCGTGTCTCCAGGCGCTATCCTGACTCCGGGGGCTGTCGCCCTTGGCCCTGAACAGATGGAGATGATGGCGAAGAACAAATACCTTCCCACCTTCGGAGGGCCGAAGGATATCGCCCGGGCGGTGATTTTCCTCGCTTCCGAGGAAGGCGGTTACATCACCGGCCAGAACATACCCGTCTGTGGCGGGCGCAGCCTGGGGTGGTAACCTCCTGCTGAGAGGAGCATGCGTGAAGCAGTAAGCAACGAGCTGGACTAAACCATTCCGAGTATCTGGTGCAACAGTATGGTGGTGTGCGCAAACATCAGGTCCACCCTCATACTATACCGAAGCCAAGGTGAAAGATACATCGTTGTCATACCCGACCCAGAGGGTGCCCCGAGCGGGTATCCAGGTAGTGTTGTTCTCCTACGACTTTTCGTCCCCTCAAGAGGCATATGCTCTCTATCCACCTGGATTCCCGATCGGGTCGGGAATGACAATCCGAGATTGATCCCTATGCCCGTAATAGCGCCGGGACAATGTTGTTCTCACTTTGGCTTCAGTTTAACCTTCTCCCCCCGACAAGTTGGGGTGTGGAGAGAGCCAGGGTGAAGGGTCCTACGTCATGCCCATTAGCTGTGTTTCCGCATTTGTTTGGAGTGGTTTATTCTTCAGCCGATTTTCTTTGAGACAGCGAGGCCTTGATCGCCGACCTGGGCAATGACGCAGCTACGGTTCCGCGAAGGCATGCCGGTCACAACGATATAAAACTCGTCCGGGTTATGTACGACAGGAACGAGCCTGCGAGGGTCATCGCTTACCCCAAAATCTGGAGGCAGCTTGCCCAACTTGACTGACTCCTTGATGGAAAGCTCGGATTTGACCGACTGGGATTGCCTGGAAAGATGCATATCCATTTGTTCCGCTGTGATACGTGCTTTTTCAAACAGGTGCATGCGAATCCGCTTCTTATTATAGCCGGCCTTTTCCAGGATAGATGCGACCAATGGTGTTAGACAAATCACGGGATGGACTTCGGGCCCAAAGCGGGGAAGGATTGCGACTAGCTGGGAACCTAATACCCTGATGGTCTCGTTGACCAGACCCTGTAAATGTTCCTCGGCATTACCCACGCTGATATAATGCAAACCCATATCACCGCAAGAGAGTACGGTGACTACATTGTCGCTAGGGGCAAAACCCAAATCAACGCTAAGCGGAGGCCAGGGGCTGTCATATTGATTTTCAGCCAGCACAGGCATATAGTTCCGGCCGAAAGTTGCCATGTCAGTTTCGCCCAACCTGTAGTCCGCGATATTCATCATGCATAGGCGCAGAAATCTGCTGACGGAAACGTTGGCCTGCTTTTGAGGCCGGAAGACCCCCTGACCGTAATTGAAATCCAATTCCTTAACGATTGGACCGTTCAGTATAATTAACGGCGTCCATCCCAAAGTACTGCCAGCGTGCTCCAGACCGAACCTTGGCTCGGCGATAGCCTTGACTAAAGCAATTAACAGAGGCATATACTCTGGACGGCACCCTGCCATCACTCCATTCACCGCAATGGCCCAAACAGTCGCCTGCCTGTTTCCGGGGACAAGCGTGCCTATTACTTCATCCGGCCTGCGGCCAGCGGACTTGAGCATGGCCTCAACAGCTTCAATGGTCGGCGGTATGATCGGCAAGCCGTCCGACCAACGCTTCTGGAGGAAAAACTCGTTAACCTCGCCGAGATCTCCCTTAAAGACGATGTCCTTGGATTTCCAATCCAGGTTCTGGTTCCCGTATGCTGTCTCATCATCGCTTGTGGTTAGCTCGTGGATAAGCCCGTCCACCAACCTGGAGGTATAACTATTAACCTCATCCACGGTTTGGACCGAAATGTTCGGCGGAGGATACTCGAGTAGGCGCATATTGGGCAGGCCTTCGAACTTTGCTATGGTGCGGGCAGAGTTCTCAAACCCGGTGCATATTACCCCGACCGCGGGAATCCCGGCCGCCTCGATCCAGGCCGTTGCCCGCGCAACTGCGGGCGTGCACGTACCTCAGCCCCCAATTGTCACGATAACAGCGTCAACACCGGCCTCGCGAGCTACGTCGGCTACACTGCGCTGGGCATAATCTCCCCATTTCAAACCACGTCCCGGAGGGAGATCGACAAACTGGATGGTTTTGAAACGATCTGCCAGAAGCCTCTGGAAAGCTCTAAGTACGACGTCGCCATTGGGGAACCGGGTCCAGATCAGGCCTATCTTCTTAGCTTCCAGGCCTGGAAGAGCCGCGGCCCGGACGCCGACTCCATTTCTGGCCCCCGCTTGGCTGGCTTTGGCAACCGCCCCTTGAGGGCTCACGACCTCATAAAATGGTTTAACCTTTGCAACGTCGCTTCGTTTTAATTGACTCATAACAGAATTCCTGACCTATACTACTATTACATAGCAAGGGGTAATAAGTCGTGAGAGGAAAAGAGGACTGGCACTGCCGTGGGCCTGCCAGTCCTCTTTCGTTACCTGTATTACTTCTTCTTCAGCCAGGTCTTTTCTGGGCTCCACCTTACGTGCAACGCCGTCATGTGGTCGTCGTCCTGCACCGCTGGCTGCTTTGCAGCGAAGACTTTTGTAGTAAAGAGGGGTATGACTATCGCGTTGTCGTAAATAAGCTTGTTCAGCTGCTGTGTGTATTTGACCATTTCCTTGTTGTCGATAGCGCCCAGAGCACTATTAACTGCGGCGCCATAGGTGTCAGGCCTCAAGGCGCTCGCGTACACCGTGTAGCTGGCCGGGATTTCCCTGTTGAGGTTCACTGCGTGAGGCCCGCCAATCGGTATTTGTGGGGTTGGGAACAATATGCCCTCCCATGAACCTTCTGGGGTCCTGCCCATCTGGTTGTATTTCGCATGGTCGACAAGGTTCACTTCAGCATCGATGCCGACCTGTTTGAGCTGCTGCTGCAAGGCCACCGCCGCATCCTTGTTAGCCAGGTTGACTGAACCGGTTATCTGTGTCTTGAATCCGGTGGGGTAGCCCGCCTGCGCAAGCAGTTCCTTGGCTTTGGCTGGGTTGAACTCGCGTATTTTCACCTCGGGGCTGTACCAGGACCAGGTGGGAAGGGCCAGTTGATTCAACGGTTCCCAGAACCCATAACCAAGGGCCTTGGTTATCGCGGCGCGGTCAATTGCGTAATCCAACGCCTGGCGTACTTCAAGCTTGGAGAAGGGAGATTTCGGGTTCTTGCTGTCCGGTCCCAAGGTGTTCATGTTTGAAGGCAGGCTGGTAACATTGAAGCCTTTCTGCACTAGGTCGTATGCCGCCCGCGGGTTCAAAGACCCGGAACCCCACAGTATGTCCGCTTCACCAGCCTGGAAGCTTGCTGAAGCAGTGACCGGGTCCTTAACGATCTTAATAACGAGCCCGTCCAGGTATGGTTTACCCTTGTCCCAATAGTCCGGGTTTTTGACGTACTTGACCTCGACGTCAGGCGTAAAGCTCTGAAGTTTGAAGGCGCCGGTACCAACCGGGTTTTTTAGTGCCCATTGCTGGCCGTTAGCCTTGTACGCGGTCGGAGAAATCATACCGCCGGCCTGCCGGCCGAGGTCGTACAGTAAACCACTGTTGTATTGCGAGAGATTTAGCCTGATCGTGGAGGAATCAATGACGTCGACCGAGGTGACCAGGTCGACTTCAGACCTCTTGTTTTCCTTCAAGAGATCCAGGTTGAATTTGGCCGCCTCTGCATTGAAGTCGGTGCCATCATGGAATTTGACCCCTTTCCTCAGGGTCAAGGTAATGGACTTGCCATCCGGAGCGATCTTCCACTCAGTCGCCAGCATGGGTTTGATATTACCCTCGAAATCCCATCTGAACAGGTTCTCCAAGGCTGGCTGGGCGGTGTACCAGTCGAGCGCGGAAGCTGACTTTGCAGGAAATCCTAAGCTGCCCGGACTTGTCCCGAAGATGAGACGCAATGTCCCACCGTACTGCGGGGCAGCGGCGGTTGGCGAAGGCGAAGTAGTTGGCTTTGCCGTTGTACTGCCGGAGGTCTGGGTAGTAGCCGGTTTCGATGCCTGGGTAGTAGATGTTTGAACGGATGATGAAGTGGTTTTCGGTGCGGCCGTTGTAGAGGTAGTGGCCCCCTTACCGCACCCGCTGGCTATCAGGGCAAAGGCGATTAGACCTACTGTTGCTACTAAGAGAAATGACTTTTTCACTTGAACCCTTTCTAATAATCGTCGCTCATGATTCTGGCCAGGTATATCTCACGACTTAAGACATGGACAACCTCCTGGAAAATAGGACTGGATATCAAGATTTCCAACCCTCAGCCGGGCCAAACCTGTCCTCGTTCCAAGCCCTAGACTACAGTTTAGACCTTTAAACAGGCAACCTTATGACCGTTGCCGACATCTTTGAGCTGAGGTGCCGCTTCGCTGCATTCCGGGGACGCTAGCTGGCAGCGCAAATGGAAGTGGCATCCGGACGGCGGATTCAAGGGGCTTGGTACTTCTCCTTTTAATATGATCCTCTCCCGTTTTTCCTCTACGGCAGGATCGGCTATGGGTACTGCGGACAGCAACGCCCTGGTATAGGGATGGAGCGGGTTCTGGTAAAGCTCGTTCGAGTCCGTCATTTCCACAATCCGTCCCAGGTACATCACCGCTACGCGGTCGCTGATATGGCGAACCACCGCGAGGTCGTGAGCTATGAACAGGTACGATAGTTCTTTGTTCCCGGCCTGCAATTCCTCAAGGAGGTTGATGATCTGGGCTTGTATGGAAACGTCCAGAGCGGAGATAGGCTCATCGCATACGATCAGCGACGGGTCGCAGGCCAGAGCGCGTGCAATGCCAATACGCTGCCGCTGGCCTCCGCTGAACTCGTGGGGCACGCGATTTGCCATCATGGGGTCTAAGCCTACCATCCGGAAAAGCTCTTCAACCCTCTCCTTATACTCGGCTCTGCTTTTTACAAGGTGATGGACTTTCAGCGGCTCTCCCACGATACTTCCGGCGCTCTGGCGCGGGTCGAGAGAGCTGAAGGGGTCCTGAAAGATAAATGATATCTTCTTTCGGTAGGGCCGGAACTCGTTTTCCGAGAGGTTCGATATCTCATCATGGTCGAAGATTATTGTTCCGCTTGTCGGGCGATATATCCTGAGGACGCATCTGCCAGTGGTTGTCTTGCCACATCCACTCTCTCCGACCAGTCCCAGCGTTTCACCGCGACTAAGTTGGAACGAGACGCCATCCACCGCTTTGACGTCGGCCACTTTTTTCCCCAGCAGTCCCTTAGTGACCGGGAAGTACATCTTGAGGTCATTCACTTCCAGGATGGTCTCATTTGCAGACATTAGCTTGTCCTATGTCGTCAAAACAGCGCACATAGTGCCTGTCGGCTACCGGTCGGAGTTCAGGCCACACTTCCTGCTCGCACCTGGCGGTTCGGTAAGCACATCTCGGGAGAAAAGCGCAGGTCTTTGGCATATTTATTAACGCCGGCGGCATTCCTTGTATGGGGACCAGCTTCCGCTCTTTCTTCCCGCACTCATCAAGCCGCGGAACGCAGCTAAGCAAACCTATGGTATATGGATGCTTCGGATGGCCGAATATCTCCTTGGCATCCCCGGATTCCACAATGCGCCCGGCATACATCACATATATGCGGTTGGCGTATCTCGCCACGACCCCCAGGTTGTGGGTCACCATCACCAGCGAGCTTCCCAGCCGGCGCATCATGTTTTGCATTAACTCCAGGAGCTGCGCTTGAGTGGTTACGTCGAGCGCCGTGGTTGGCTCATCGGCGATAACAATTTTTGGGCTACAAGACAGCGCCATTGCTATCATTACCCGCTGGCGCATCCCCCCGCTAAACTGGTGAGGATAGTTGTCTATTCTCTTCGCTCCATCCGGTATTCCAACCATACCCAGAAGCTCTATGGCGCGGGCCCGGGCTTCAGCTTTCCCCATACCCTGATGCAGCTCCATCATTTCGGTAAGCTGTCGCCCGATGGTCAGCACCGGGTTAAGCGAAGTCATCGGTTCCTGGAAGATCATGGCGATCTTACCGCCCCTGATCTCACGCATTTGGGCCCCGTTAGCCTCATATTCAAGTATATTGCGCCCTTCAAAGACGACTTCGCCGCCGACTGTCTTCCCGGGGGGAGAGGGTATCAATTGGAGTACCGAGAGCTGGGTCACCGACTTGCCGCATCCACTCTCTCCGACTACACCTACTGTCTCACCCGGGTCGATGTGGTATGACACACCATCGACTGCCTTGACGATACCACGGTCAGTATTGAAATGGGTTTGCAGACCTTTTACTGTCAATAAGGCAGCCAAAAGCCCCTCCTAAAGCGTACCCCTAAGACGGGGATCAAGAGCATCGCGCAGTCCGTCGCCGACCATATTGAAGGCGAATACTGTGAGCATAATGGCAACCCCCGGCGCGAAAGCCAGTATCGGATTCGTCAGCAGGAGCTGATATCCATCGCTCACCATTGCACCCCAAGCAGCCCCGGGCGGTTTGATTCCCAATCCAAGGAAGCTTAGCCCCGCTTCTGCCAGAATCGCCATGCCCATCATCATTGTCATCAGGACTATCAAGGGAGGGAAGCAGTTGGGAAGTACATGTACCAGCATGATGCGGGCGTTGCTTGCGCCTATCGCGCGTGCGGCGGTTACATAGTCATTTTCCTTTACCGTCAGAGCCTGCCCGCACATCAACCTGGCGTAGACCGGGACCAGGCTAACTCCCAGCGCTATGATGACATTCCTGATGCCTCCTCCCAGCAAAGCGGCGACAGCCAATGCCAGAAGTATCATCGGAAACGCGAGTAACCCGTCCACAAAACGCATGATTATTGGGTTGATCCACCCCCCGTAGTAACCCGCGATCAGCCCCAGGGTCATGCCGATCGCCGCGGCTACCACAACAGCCACCAGGCCCACCATCAACGAGGTCCGTGAACCATAGATGATCCTGCTTAGCGTATCTCTCCCCAGCGAATCCGTCCCCAGCCAGTGCTTCGTGTTTGGATTGGCCAGGGTCTGGCTCAGGTCCTGAGCGTAGGGATCATAGGGAGCCAGGATCGGGGCGAATATAGCTGTTATTATGAGCGCGACTATGATAACCATGCCGATTCGCACCAGGCTCCGGCTCATGAAGACCCGCCAGAACCGGCGCGCTTCGGTCACACGCGCCTGCGTTGCCGCCTGCCCTATTGTTTCTGTCACGGCACCAGCCTCAGCCACGTCGCACCCTCGGGTCCAGCCATCCATACGAAATATCGACGATGATGTTCGCGATGGTGACGACCATCGCGATTATCAGTACCACTCCCTGGACGACCGCATAGTCCTGGTCCAGTATTCCGTCCACCGCTAGCCTGCCCATACCGGGGATGTTGAAGACGGTCTCTATAAGGACCGCTCCTCCCACAATATATCTCACGTGGGTGCCAACAAGCGTTACCACCGGTATCAGCCCGTTTTTCATGGCGTGGCGCATGATAATGGTACGTTCCCTGAGGCCTTTCGCCCATGCCGTGCGCACGTAGTCCTGCCTCACTACTTCAAGCATGCTCGAGCGCGTCTGCCGGGCTATAGAAGCCACCGAAAACACGGACAACGCGATAACGGGCATGACCACCTGCCTGGTGCTGAGCACGAAGTCGGTAAAAGGCGATGTATAGCCGTATATCGGCAGCCATCTCAAATACAGGCCAAAGAAGTAAATCATCAGTATGCCCAGCCAGAAGCTGGGCATGGTGATGCCCAGGTTCGCCAGTAGTGTTGAGCCCGTGTCCAGCTTGCTGCCTCTCCGCAGAGCGGCGATAATGCCCATGAACATCCCCACAACTACGCTCAGTATCAGCGATAGAACGCCCAAATGCATGGTTATAGGAAGGCGCCGGGCAACGATATCCGCCACCGGCTCACGCTTGAAGATAGACATGCCAAGGTCCCCGCGCAAGATGTCGTATGCCCAGTCAAAATACTGGAGAATGAATGGTTTGTCCAGCCCGAACTCGTGCCTCAGCATAGTTAGCTGCTCCGGTGAGTATGAGTCCATCTGGCTTTGAGAAAGGTAGATGATTATCGGGTCCCCGGGCAATAGCCTCATTATGGAGAAGACAATGAAGCTTATAATAATAAGTACAACTACGGATTGGATTATTCTTCGCAGGATAAAAGTCTGCATGCTGGATCCGGCCTCACTTTTTGCCTATCCAAACCGGCCACCTGGCTCCATCCATTAAACTACATCGTTTATCGATGTATGCCTGGATGATTTTAAAGAAAATGCATGAGGATTTCGAGTGATGCTATCATCCAGCATGTTGTTTGTCAAGAGGTAGTCTCAAAATGGCCAGGGCTTATGCGTTCTCCCTGGGCCGACTGTCCGTCC
>JACPPY010000046.1 GCA_016190755.1 Chloroflexota bacterium
CGAGGCTTGCCGTTGCCTGGCTCTTTCAGGCGCTGAGGTGGTCTTCATACCCTACAATAGCCCTGGGAATGCGCATGTAGCTGGGAAACCCACCGATCTGAACGAGGCCTTATTTAGAACAAGGGCCCACGAGAACTTCATTCACGTCGTAGGTGTAGGCAGAGCCGGGGTCAACTACGGGAGGCAATTCAACGCCGGCAGCATGATCGTTGAAGCAGGCACCGGGGAGGTCAAAGCCATGGTCTCAACGGACGGGGATGAGCTCGTCAGCGCTACCATTGACCTGGACAAAGTAACTGCAGGTCGCCAGGGACTTGTCAGCTATTCTGAACGAAGACCAGAGCTTTACAAGTCATTGGTAAGATAGCGGGAGCCCTCTTCGTCGATTTATCTTAGCTTGCATTACTCGTGAAAAATGACCTCAGCCATAATACGAGGAAAGCTCATCATCTGCAGAGTAATGGGATCCGGCTCTGCGGAAACCATCTCTGATGGAGCAGTGTTTCAGCAAGATGGCGACATCGTTGATGTAGGAAAATACCAGCATCTGAGAGGCCGGCATCCCGAAGTGGAGGTAATGGGATCGTCCGACCATGTGGTGATGCCAGGGCTGGTCAATAGCCACTCTCATGTCGGCCTGACGCCTTTCCAGTTGGGCGTACACGACCAACCCCTGGAATTGTGGGGGCTGGCCAGGCTGGGCGGTAGAGATGTTGACCCATATCTGGACCATCTTTATGCCGCTACCCAAATGATCGAATCCGGTGTCGCTACCGTCGAAGTCATGCAGGGAGCGGATGTAGAGCTGGCCGAAAAGATAATCAAGGCGTACCTCGACGCCGGCATGCGTGTCTCTTACGGGGCGTCCGTTCGTGACCAGAACTATCTGGCAGCCGGGGCACAGGGTGGCGCTGAAGATTTTCTTTTGCAGCTTCCTACGGAACTGGCAAAGCGCTTCAAGTCATTCATGTCCCGGGCCTGTCTTTCCACAGAGCAGAACGTCTCGAACCTTCAAAGGCTATGCGGGAAGTACGCTGATAACCAAAACGAGAGGGTCCGGCTCAGCCTGGCCCCGAGCAATGTCCATCGCTGCTCTGATGAGCTTCTGGTGCAGCTCAAAGAGCTAGCCACGAAACATAAGGTCGGTATCCATATTCATCTCCAGGAGACCGAGTCCCAGAAGGCCTACGGGTTGCGCGTATGGGGGAAAACACCTCTTCAGCATCTTAATGACCTGGGGTTCCTGGGGCGCGATGTTACCTGCGCTCATTGTGTCTGGGTCACCGAGGAGGACATCAGGACGATGTCCGACACAGGCGCCAGAGCCTGCCATCTGGCCAGTTCTAACTTGCGCCTGCGATCAGGCATCGCCCCGATCAACCGTTTGCTGCAGATGGGTATCAGGGTCTCCCTTGGGACCGATGAGGCCGGTATCAACGACGACAAGGATATTCTGCAGGAAATGCGCCTGGTCCTGAATTTGCACCGCGTCCCGGATGCGGAAGGCAGTTTTCCTACGGCGTACCAGGTGTTCCAAATGGCAACGGAGAACGGGGCTTACGTTACGGGTTTCGGCGATCGCATTGGCACCCTGGCGCCGGGAAAACGAGCCGACCTGGTCTTGTTGAATCTGCGCAACATTGAAAGTCCCTACCTGGAATCTAACGTATCCGCACTTGAGGCGGTTGTTCAGCGAGGCCGGAGCTTAGATGTGGAGATGGTCATGATCGATGGCGAGGTAGTTTTTCGAGATCGCCAGTCAACCCGGGTTGACAAGGAGGCCGTCTGCAAGGAGATCAGCAAGTCGCTCTCGCGTCCTTTACAGGCCCATGAACTGGAAGCAAAGGAGTTCAGCGATCAACTTGCGCCATATCTGAGGCGCTTTTGTGCCAAGACCGCCAGAAGGGAGCCTCGTCCTTATTATCACTATAATGCGCGATCATAAAGTCGGGCCCTAATGAAATTATGGTTGACTGTCATGCTCACTGGGTATAACATTCCGGCATTGGTCTAGGTCTCGGATAAATATATTGCTTCTGGCATGTTGTGACGAAGGAGGCAAGATGGAAGACCTGGCTATCAAGAACGGGATGGTAGTGACCCCCTCCGGTGTGTTGATGGGCGGCCTCACGGCCAAGAACGGCAGGATAACCTGCGTCGGTGATGACGCATCGCTGGCCCAGGCCAAAACTACGGTGGACGCCGCCGGGAAATACATCCTGCCCGGCCTCATCGACACCCATGCCCACCTGGGACTCCACGAGCGTCTGGGGCCTTCCGGTGCCTTTGGGCCTGAGATAAGGTCGGAATCGGCGGCTGCGGCTATCTCAGGCATCACCACATTAATTACCACCACTACTCATTCCCAGTTTAACCCGAAGCTTTCCCGGCTTGAGATACAGAAGAGGGACAAGCTGGTCGGGGCGCAGAACTCCTTCATCGACTTCAAGATCACGCAGTTCATTGTCAATGAGCACCATGTAAAGGAGATTCCGGACCTATTTGAAGAAGGATGCACCTCCTTCAAGTTTGTCCCCTGGTCCGGGCAAGACTGGGGAGCTATCTATGAGGGCTACGAGACAATAGGGAGCCTTGGGAGGCAGGCCCTGGCCTGCCAGCATGCCGAGCAGGCGCAGATCATCAATATGCTCACCGACAGGGCCAGGGCTAAAGGCGGTAGCGACCTTAAGGCCTTCTTCGA
>JACPPY010000006.1 GCA_016190755.1 Chloroflexota bacterium
GCTGACGCGCAAGGTGCTGGCCCACTCTATCGCCTTTCTTCTCAACGCTCATCAGGGCAATCCCCCTCTCCACCTGGCTAAACTCCTTTTATGAATACTCGCACACCGAGTTAGCTAACGTCAGTGGCCTGGTGATGTCCACTTGCTGGCGGATAGGACGGAAGGTGCCCCCGTTCAGGGGCGAGGCCCCTTAGAGAACATCTGTGAATGAACATCGGGATGTTTGTCCAGCCATGCTTACAGGTGGCTGGTGCCGTTTGCCTTTGTAGTTGGGTAGACTGCGCGAAAGCTAGAAATGCGTCGTGTGCATTGTATTTGGGGGTACAACACACTATAATACCTATATTCATAGGGTATATAGGGAGACAAGAAATGCCAACCACAGCAAGAAAGACCAGATATTTCCTGGACATAGACCCCGAACTTCGTAATCGTGTCAAGGCCTTTGCTGCATTGAGAGGCAAGACAATGAGAGATTGGCTCACCGAGGCAATAATCGCCAAGTTAGAAGACGAGATAGATGCCTCTGAGGGTCTGGCGTCATTGGCAGATGCTGAAGGCACAGTGTCTTTGGATACCTACCTTCAATCACGGCAAGGCCAATCTGAGCATGCCGGGTGATGCACAAGATTGAGATCAGACGTCAGGCCCAGCGAGCGCTGGATAAGCTGCCCAAGTCTGATTTTCAGGCGGTTGTTGAAGCCATCAGAGATCTGGCGCAGACACCGAGGCCGAAAGGTGTCGAAAAAGTCAAAACCACCGGCTTATGGCGGATACGGCAAGGTGACTATCGGGTCATCTATGCTATCGACGACAACGAACATGTGATTACCATTGTGCGTGTTGGGCATCGCAGAGAGGTACACAGAGCACTCGAGTAAAGAACGTGATTTTCCCCGGAGAGCACTGCGCCGTTATCCGAGGGAACCCTGCGCTTACATCGGGATGAACACGTGGACTGAACCTAAGCCTTTTCTGCTCAGGCGATAGTACGACACAAGTAACCAAGCTCCAAGACGTGCTTGCATTGGAACAGGAAAAGTGTAAGCCGTGATTCAACCAGCACGTTGCACTTCAGTGAACACATAAATCTTGACTCAATACTCGAGTGCGTGACATACGGCGGCAGGCATTGAGCGCAAGGGTGAACCAAAGGATAATGAGGTGGTTGTCAACATTAGGGATGAAGGAAAGAGCATAGCAAAAGAGGATACGGACAAGCTATTCACTCAGTTTGAGAGGTTAGGACAGGAGTCACCTGCGGGGCCACGTGGTACAGGCCTCGGGCCCGTGGTATGCAAGAGGCTGGTGGAAGCTCATGGCGGCAGGATCTGGGTTGAGTCCAGGCCCGGCAATAGCTCGGCGTTCTACTTTACGCTTCCCATAGGCAGGTAGACATCAGGCAATCAGCCTGGCTAGGCGATCTGGCCGGCGGGCCAAAGGTCATCCACAACTATTGTTGTTACGTCAACTGCAACTGGCAGGGTTATGCGGCAGAGGGCTTTCATCCTCGCACCACTCGGGCGTGAGCAAATCGCCGAGACAACACAGGCCAGACTGGCAGCACTCAAGGCCGGAGGAATTCACTTGGGCTGCCCGGCGGGCGGAAGGGGCAGGAGGCCACGGCACATTACCGGCCACCTCTTGCGATAAGCCGAACGACCCAGAAAACGTGTCTGTAAAATATCCAGGGTCGTCATACTTGTAGTCGTATTTATAGTAGGTGAGAAAATCGGCGAATAACCTATTCCTATTTGTATGCTTTTCCATTCGTGTTGTCTCCCTGTTGACTTGAGTTATATGCCGCGACGGTCACATGCGCAACGGATGTTTCTTTTGCCACAATCTGACACTTGCCTTCAGCGGTATCTCTTCAGCCGCTACAGCATCCATCCGTAGCATGCCGAACAAGCGGACCCGATGCCCACTCTTCCATCCAAAGTGATATCGCCATCAGAACTCTCTTCATCTCAAGCTTTTCCTTTCAGGTTGAGTGCATCCCATCAGGGACCCTTATGCCGTCGAATAGCTCACGACATAAAACTGTAATAATTTATCATCCTTGTTCCAGCCAGGCTCAATAGGTATCCTTACTTAGATCGGACATATGTAATACTTATCTCGTCTAGCTTTGCCGTACCGTAAACGAGAGTAGGACTCATGGCGAATGGCTGCGAGCCCCAACAGTTGGGGGGATAACCTGAGGACTCACGTGTCACATTTATGTCATGAAATGGCCAGAGGCATTGGCTCGAGCGGAATCTGGTCTCCGCCGTGCCAGGTGTGACGCCGCGGGGGCGTCGATGAAGCGTGAAGACACTGACGAGCAAATAGGGAAGATCATCCAGGCTATCGAACTGGCCCGAATTGATTGGAGGAAGTCCAAGCCACTATCTCCCTCCTCGAAGTTGAGCTCCGGGGTAAATGTCAGCTCCCTACCAACGTCCTTGCAGCATCTCCCAGGAAGAAAGGCCAGATAACAAGACCTACAATGATCTTCCACCAGGCTAACTGAGCAAAGGAGATAGTGAACAGCCAGCCGATGAACCAGACAGTCCCAGATAGTGCCCCCATAAGTCATCCTCCCTTTTCACTGGTACTTCACATGAGTGATTCCCAAGCTTGGGGAAGGTTATGGCACGAAACATTCTTTCTTTTCCAACGCCTTCACCACCTCCCTGCCAGACAAGCCCCGGAGCAGTTTGCTCACCTTAGCCGCAACCTCAAGCTCAACCGTCTCTTTGCCGGCCTCCTGTGGTTAACTCCAACATCCTAACTCGCACATCTTCGCCACACGAATTGTACTACATGGCGCTGGCCGGATGCTTAAGCTTCAATAATCGGTCGCGCCCACAAGAGGTTTGAAGTGGATGAGAGGTTTTCCCGTCCTTTGGTTTCGACAACCATGACGTCCTTGTTGGACAGCTTGCAAGAAGCACTAAACCTCGGCCAGGAGGCCTTCGTGGAGGGCATACCGCACCAATTCGGTCTTGTTATGAACGCCCAACTTCCTCATCATCCGACTCCGGTAGACTTGAACGGTGTTCGGACTGAGCTTCAACTTGGAACCGATCTCTTCGTTGCTCTGCCCCCTGCCGATATAGGCTAATACCTCGCTTTCCCTGAGGGAGAGATCCCTCCTGCAAGTGCCCCCATCTGCGGCGGAACGCGTTCGTATCGCCTCGTTTACCAGCAACTTGGTGGACTTCGGGTCAAGGTACATGCCATGGACGGATGCCACCCGCACAGAACGGACCAGGTCCGAGCAGGTGGCACCTTTCAGCACATACCCTGCGACGCCAAGAGAAACCGCTCGCCGCATGTACTCCAGGCTTTCGTGAACTGTGAAGACAATAATCTGAACTTCGGGGTGCGCCTGTCTTAAGAGCTTTATCGCTTCTATTCCACCCATTCCGGGCATCGACATGTCCATCAGGACGACATCCGGTTTCAGGTTTTCCACCAGCTCAACGCTTTGGGCCCCCTCTCCGGCCTCTCCTATCACCTCGATGTCATCGTACTTCCGAAGCACCAGGCGAATGCTTTCCCTCACTATTGCGTGGTCATCGACGACAAGTACCTTAATTCCTCCATTTCCGGACATCCTCACCCCCAAAGGCATGGCGACGTTGGTCTACCTCAGCCGTGAGCAGCATACATCCCTGTATGTGGTAGGACATCGCCCCTTGTGCCCTATACAAGTGTGGGGCGGAATGCCCTATTTCATAGGTGGAGGACGAGGGTTAGACAAGACGAGGCGTGCAAAAACGAAAGCTACCGCTACTTCGGTTATTTCAAGAGCCCGCGGCGGATGGCAAGGCCAATGAGTTCAGACCGGGAGTGCAGGTTCAGCTTCTCCATGATGTGCTCACGGTGGCGGCGGACCGTGTGCGGGCTAAGACAGAGGATTCGAGCGATTTCGCTTTTTCCGAGGCCTTCAGCGATGAGCTTGAGTATCTCCCTCTCTCGTAAGCTAAGGCGTTTAAGCTCATCGGCTTCTGTACCACCAGTTTCCACCCAATGGAGATGGTCCGATACCAGTTTGGGTATCATGCTGGGGTAAATATAGACATTCCCTTTTTGAACGGTCTGTATCGCTTCAATCAGTTCGTCTATATCGGCCCCTTTTAGGATGTAGCCGGAGGCACCGGCGCGGAGGGCGATGAAAAGGTAGTCCTCTCTATCATGGACAGTGAGTATAAGCACGCCGACCTGGGGATACGTCTTGCGGATAACCTCGGTTGCCGCCAGTCCGCCTATTCCCGGCATGCTTATATCCATGAGCACCACATGCGGGGGATGTCGGGCTACAAGGTCAAGGGCCTCCTCAGCCGTGCCGGCCTGACCCACTACCTGGAATCCCTCGACTTGCGCCAAGGCCCGCGCAATGGCCTGGCGAATAAGTGTATGGTCATCAACCAAAACGAGATCAATCAATGTTTTGCCCCTCTTGGTCTAGAGGAACTTCCACTTTTAGGACGGTACCGGACCCAGGCTTAGAATCGATTTCCATATGGCCTCCAATCAGGCGCACGCGCTCTAACATTCCCTCCAGTCCCACTCCGGAGGAAGTCTTATGCTGAGTTTCAATATTCCTGGCATCGAAGCCCTGGCCATCGTCCCAGACCTGCACCCGTACGAATGAGTTTCGTTGTTCTAGAACAATCCCCGCGTGGCGCGCCCGAGAGTGGCGCTGTATGTTCACCATCGCCTCCTGGCATATCCGGTAAAGGGACACTTCAATGGTGGCGGGGAGACGTTTCCCGGGCAAGGAGTTCTGGATTCTAACATCGACACCGTTGCGCTCAAGGTGAGTCTCGGCGAACCAGCGCATCGCGGCCTCCAGCCCCATGTCATCAAGCACACTGGGGCGAAGATCATAGATCAAGCGCCGGGTCTCTTGCAGGAGGGAGCGCGTCATATCGCGCGATCGCTCCAGCTCTGCACGCACCTGAGGAGAGGACGTGCTTAGCGAACGCGCCAGCATGTCGAGGCTGACGGAGATGGCGCTCAGGGTCTGGCTCTGCTCATCGTGAAGGTCCCTGGCAAGGCGAGACCGTTCTTCTTCTTGCGCCGACATTAGTTTATGAAGCACCTCTCCGAGCCGCTCTGTCCGCTCTTTGACCTTCGATTCCAGTTCCCGGTTCGCTTTCTCGATCTGTTGAGAGGCAGCCATTAGCTTTCGGCGCATGGCGTCCAGGTTGTGCGCAAGGTCCGACACCTCGTCCTGCGCGTCAATATCGACGGGACTGACAAGGTTGCCCTCGGCCATGCGCCGCGCCGCCCGGGTCAGTTGCTGCACCGGTTTCACCACGCGTCCGGTAGCGAACCATGCAACAAGAAAACTGGCTCCAAAGCCCAGTATGATCAGTATGGCCAACTCGCGCTGCAGTTGGAGAGGCAATGCCAGAGAGACATCTTCCTGCTGTTCCAGTACCAGGTAAAATCCGGAAGACCCCAGCGGCACCGCCGCGTGTACGTGAGGCTTGAAAACGTCATACGAAGACGGCTTGTGCAGTAAAACGGTCGGCTTGCCCATGGACATGGCGCCCCACATAGCAGCAAAATGGACGCTTGTCTGACCGGGGACCTCGCTGGGCCCGATGCCCAGCACCGTGATCCCGGTTGGGCTGACAACTTCGAGGTGGTACTGTGATTGTGGGTCCCGCACCTGCGAAGACGAGGCATCGGCCATTACTGTTAGATGGAAATAATTTGGAATATACGGCGCCTGAGTGTTGTTCGGTGCTGTTTGAACGGCAACGACCCGTCCCCCAGGGCTTGCCGGATCGCCCACCCAAACCGCGATTGTGACGAATGGCGCGTTTCCATCTGCACCCGACGGCGTCTCAGCCACCACGTACCCACCACCCGACACATCCATCGCTCTTGCCAGGAGAGCCTTGCTATCCTGGCTCGGGTCGAACGATGGCGCACCTGCTTCCGCCATAAGCTTCCCCTGACCATCCAATATCCATACCCCGGTGACCTGGAAAAATGGAGACGACCTGCTCTCAGAAAGGTGCGCCATCAGTTTTTGAGCACCCGAATCAAGGCTTTGTCCAGCGATTGCCATGACTTCCGTACGGGACTCACGTACATCCTTTGAAACGCCCTGGAAGTCATGTTCAATGACGTAAGCAGTAGTATAGGCTGTATTGAGGCGCTCTTCGTAAACCAGCTCTGTGGCCCGTCGGATGGACCTCAGCCCAAAAAACGCGAACCCGGCGAATAGTATGGCCAACCCGACAGCCATATAAAACATGAAGCGCTTCTGAATCCCGATGTGCTTGAAACGTCCCACAAACCCTTCCGTCGCTTCGTAGAGGACTCCATTATAGGCAGGCGAACCGAATTATGTCTAGTCCCCAGCGACCTATTTCAGGCTCTTTATGAATTCGACGAGCTGGTCGACCTGAGCATCGGTCAGCTTTGGCTTTGGCATCGCGTCCGGCACGTAGCCCTTGACTATCTTCGCGTTGGGAGCAACGATAGATTCCCTTAGAAAAGCGTCATCAGCAATCACCTTTTGCGCTGAGGCCAACTCTACCTCCTTGCCGGCAAGCCCGGCCACGGCAGGCGCTATCTGGCTACCCTCTCCATTCGTCCCGTGGCATGCGATACAGCCGAGGCTGGAGAATAGCTGTCGCCCTGCCGCAGACGGAGTGGTACTGGCCTTGGGAGTGGGGCTAGGTATGGGAGTGGGAGCGACTGGCGTCGATGCTAAGGAAGGTGTCGGAGTTGCTGGAATGGCAGCCGGTGTAGTCGTCGGCACTGGACTAGCAGGCCGGGATGTTACCGGTGGCGTACTGGTTTGGGTCTTCGTAGTGGTGGGTTGCTCGACGGCGCCTTTGCCAGCCAGCAGTCCATCGTCCCAGTTCTTGATGAACACGGCCAGATCATGAATCTGGTCCGCCTTGAACGGCCCCCCATCCTCCTGGCCCCACGCCGGCATGGCGGTGCGCGATACGCCGCGGCTGATCGTCTTCTCCAGCCCCCGCTCATCCAGACGAGATCCTTTGAGGGCGGGCCCTACCAGGCCCTGGCCGCGCGTGCCATGGCACCGGGAGCAAGCCTCCACGTACAGGCCGGCCCCCCGTGCAATACTTTCTTCCTTGAATCTTGCGGCGGCTGTCGCCTGCCTTCCAGGTTCAGTCGCCCAGTAAGCCGCTACAAACACGACTATGACCAGCATTAACACCACAATGGCGACCAGCTTCTTTTCCACGCCCAGTGCCTCACACTTTCTTTGCTTGACTGTCGCTAAAACTTGAGCGCTGCACAATGGCACCCGTGTCCACTATCACATCCTTGCCCTCCACCAGGATCGGGAAAATGTCCAAAGGCCTGGGCGCCGGACCGGCATGCACCACGCCATAGCGGTCGAATACAGAGCCATGGCATGGGCAGTTGAACCTGCCCCGTTGCGCCAGGCCATCCTCGGATGCTTCGTCGGGCAGCCACGGCACAACGCAACCCAGATGCGTGCATCGCCGATACAAAGCCAGATAGCCAGACTCAACGTGCGAAAGGAAGAACCTCTGCTCCGCGAAGGGCACTACAGCACCCACCGGAATGGCCCTTATCTCATCGACACTGCCGATATTCAACCTGGCGCCAAAGCTCCCAGGCTGTATCTTGGGACTCATCGAGGCCACCATAGCGACACCTGACTCGGCCGCGAGAACTCCCGCCACAATCCACCCGGCCCGGACCAGGAACTCTCGTCTGTTAACACCTTCAGCCACTGCCTACCTCCAGTTGTATTCTCAAGACCTAAAATGGGAGTGCGCCCGGCGGCAGATCCCATGGCCAGACCAGGTGCATACCATGCCCCCTGAAGAAAGTGCCGCTGATAGTCAGTAGCAGGTAGCTAACGGCGAATGCCGTAAATAGGCCTACAAACGTCTCGCGTCTCGAGGGCCGCCACCTGCGAATCATCACATAGAGCAGGGCCATCAAGCCCGCTATCACGGCGAGCGGTATTACCCACCCGGGATATATCTCGGGCCCGGGGACCAACGACCTCACCCTGATAAGCTCATCGAACAATATCAACCCTGGTATCCAGACCGTGGTATAGACCGCCGACCATAAGGCTATGGTGCGGCCCTTCTTAGAGGCGAACCATACTCCCACGTCATCCTCATTGCGGTCTACATAGGGAATCACCATCAGGGCGATTATCACTATAACGGGGACGATAACCCCGGCGAGCGCGGGATGCATGTGCAAGAGCATTTCCTGGAGATTCATAAAATACCAGGGCGCCTTAGCAGGGTTCTCGGTTACGTCCGGGTTAGCCAGATCTCTGAGCGGGGCATGGATAGCCAGGGACCAAAATAGTAAGATTACCGTCGTGCCCAACCCCGCGAGTACTTCCAGAATGAGCAGATTTGGCCAGGACATCACCGTTTCCTCCGGCCCTTTGTCGACCATCGGGCTGGTACCCTTTACCAACTCCATCAGGCCATACGTCTTGCGCGGGTCAGACGGGAATATCGGCGTGCTTTCCTGTTTAGTTTTCATGAACCCTCCGTGCGTTCGCCGGACGACTTCTCCCCTGGCGCCGACAGTCCGCCGTCCTTCCTGATGCGCCAGAAATGGACCCCGATGAGTATAGTCATCACCAGGGGCAGGATTGCGATGTGGAGAGCATAGAACCTGGTCAACGTCGGCTGGCCCACCTCTTTTGCCCCGAGCAAAGCCATTCGCATTATCTCGCCGATACCGGGAAATGAGCCAACCATGTTTGTGCCCACAGTGACCGCCCAATAGGAAAGCTGGTCCCAGGGCAGCAGATAGCCGGTATAGCTAAGGAGCAAGGTCGTCACCCACAGGACGACCCCAATCACCCAGTTGAACTCCCGGGGTCGCTTGTAGCCGCCGGTGAAGAAGACGCGACACAGATGGAGGAAGACCGTGAGAACCATCAGGTGCGCCGCCCAGCGGTGCATGCTGCGCATCAGAATGCCGAAGGGGACGTCCGTCTCCAGGCCCTGTATCGAGCCGTAAGCCCGTTCCACGGAGGGCACATGAAACAGCATTAGCCAGGCCCCGGTGACAACTAGTACCACGAACAGGAAGAACGATATGACCCCCAGCCCGAAGGTATAAGTTATCTTCAGCGTGTGGCGGCGGACTTTCACTGGGTGTATATGCAGGAACCAGCTATTGACCACGACCTTAGACTGGTTTTCAGCCGTGTTCGGGTAGCCCTGGCGAAAAACGGACTTCCACACCCTGTTCTGCACGATCCTGTCTGCCAATGACTTCCGTCTATTCATCGCCCCACCTCAAGAGCGGCCAATTCTTCCTGGTCCTTGTCCGCTGGCACCAACTCTTCCTCGTACCAGAAAGACTCCATCGTTATAGCGCCCACCGGGCAGCGCTTGGCGCATAGGCCGCAGCGCACGCAACGGTCTTCGTCCTTGATAATCGCCGTGGCCTGCTTCAGCGGCTTTCCAGATTTGCGGAAGGCATCCAATGATACGCCGTATCTGGCTTGGACCAGTGCCTCCAGCTTCTCGTCGCCTTCGATATTCTCCAGGCTCACCATCCTGTAGCAATTCTGCGGACAGACATCCACACAGCCTCCACACAGAACACACAGGTCGCCGTTGAAGACCGTCTGAACGTTGCAGCGCAGGCAGCGCCAGGACTGCTCCCGGGCCACCTCGGGTGTGTAACCAAGCTCTACTTCTGCGATGCCAGTTCTCCGGTCCAGCGGCAGCGTCGGCGGCTCGCGGAGCGGGATGTCCAGGCGGCCGAAGCTGTCCAGTTCTTCGAAGCTTATTGGCACCATCCAGCCCCGACAACGGGCCCGTAGCGGCATGCCCTGCACGTACTGGTGTATCGACCTTGCTGCCTTGTGTCCATCGCGCACCGCCTCGATAATGATTCGCGGCCCAAAAGCCACGTCCCCACCGGCGAATACGCCAGACGCCGTCGTGGCCAATGTGGCCGGGTAGACCTCGATGGTGCCGGACGGCGTAGCTCGGACTCCGTCGCCTTCGTTAAGGAACGAAAGGTCTGGAGTCTGGCCGACGGCCAGGATGACCGAACTGACGTCGATGGTGAATTCGCTACCGGGGAGTGCGACAGGCTTGCGCCTACCACTAGCGTCCGGGTCGCCGAGTACAACACGGCGGCATTCCAGCCCACAGACCGAGCCGTCCTTTCCCAGTACCCGGTTCGGTGCGGCCAGGAACGTGAAATGTATGCCTTCGCGCTCCGTCTCTTCCACTTCGGAGGCCTTGGCCGGCATCTCCTCGCGGGAGCGCCGGTATACGATCGAAACGTCCCGAGCGCCGAGACGCAGAGCGGCGCGCGAGGAGTCCAGTGTGGCCTCGTCACCGAAGCGGACCGCTGATCTGGCCGCGTCCACTGCCACATTACCGCCGCCGATCACGGCGACCTTCTCCCCAAGGCGTACCCGGTAACCCATGTTCACGTTGAGCAGGAAGTCCACCGCGCCGACGACGCCGTCCAGGTCTAGACCTTCGAGCTTCGGATCCTGGTCTTTGTGGGCGCCGATCGCGAGGAAGATGGCATGGTAGCCCTCTCGCCTCAATGAGTCCAATGTGAAATCGCGGCCCAAGCGCTTGCTGCATATAAGCTCTACCCCGACGTCGATGATCTCCTCGATCTCGACGCGCACCAAGTCCCTGGGCAGGCGGTACGCAGGCACGCCCAGCAGGAGCATTCCTCCCGGCGCAGGGGCAGCCTCGTAAATGGTTACCAAGTAGCCCAGCAGGGCCAGGTCGTGGGCCGCAGTGAGGCCGGCCGGCCCGGCGCCAACGACGGCGATCTTGATACCGTTCGACGATAGTTTGTACCTATTCTTTAGTTGGGAGAGCACATTGAAGCTTTCAGCTGTGTTGGCGTTCTTTGTCCCGCTCCCCGCCAGCAGCCCGATGCCGCTGCTGCCCCATGCTCTGACGGGTGGAAGGCAGGTCTTTGCCTCAACCCCGTATCGCTCGGAGGCGAAGCGTTTCAGCGCCCTTATGGCCACCGGGGCATCGAACTTGCCCCGCCGGCAAGCGGTCTCGCAGGGTGCGTTGCACACGCGTCCACATGTCGACGCAAGGGGATTCGGCTGGCGGGCCCGGATATAGGCCTGTTCGTTGTTTCCATCCGCGATATCGTTGATATAACCTTGGGCGCTGGTATGCACGGGGCAGGCGGTCTGGCAATTGATGAGCCTGCGGTAGTAATCCAGGTCAGCGATCTCGATCCGGTATCGGCCGCTCGTATTCTCTTCCACAAATCCCCCCTTTACCCTACCCCACAGGGAAATAGCAGCGCCAGGCCGCACTGTGCCCGTGTACGTCTTCACCATGGACACACCCGGCGTTGGACTCAGGCATAGCTTGCCTGCATTCGCTCGCTAACCAGGAGCTGCCTGGCTTCATCCAGCCGGCAGGCAACTACCCTGATCAGCCTCCGAAACATTAGGTAGCCGATGTCGTGGTCTTCTGCCATTAGAGCCCGCAGCCTAGCCCCGTCGATAGCCAATACCTCCGTGGGCTCGAGGCACACAGCAGTGAGGGTATACGGGTGAGCTTCCACTACCGCGGACCAACCGAAGACCTCAGACGGGGCCACGATATCTACTGTGACACGACCGCCCAGTTGTCCCGGCTCGACCAGACGATGCATCTGCAATGCCACCTTGCCCTTCTCAAGCACATACAGATTCTTCGCCGGGCTCTTCTCGCTGAAGATGGTGCCACCCGCCTCATATTCTTCCGCCTGGCAGAGGCACATTATCTTGTCGACCTGGGCTTCTTTGAGCTCCTCAAAGACGACGCTTAATCTGAGCACCTGCTTATGCTTCATGCCCCACCTCTTTTGCGATATGAACTACTCTGGAGGCTCTCCTTCACGGGAGACCGATCCGCGCAAACACCTGACCACGCCCTTGATGGCCAACCCGACCAAGATGGCGAACAACCCGCCGGCTGCCAATGGCGCGCCAACGATGACCATTATCAGGGTCAGCATGAGTGCGAGCCCAGCCACAAGTGCCAGCCCGCCCCACACAAGCAGGTTGTCACTCAGTGTCAAGGCTTTGTGGTGCAACGGTGGTGTTTCCCCCGCCCAGACGTCGGCGAAGACCACTCTGTCCATTGGCGCGGCTTCCAATTGGAGATGCCTAAGGCTCAGTGGAACGTAGAACCCTTCCGCGTAGCGACACAGCTCAGCGCTCGCCTCCAGGCGATTGTCCCGGGACGGCAATGGGTTCACATTGGAAAGCAGGATGGCCATGCCGCCGGCCGGTTCTTCGGCCACGCTCATAGCTGCGTCCAGGCCGCTCATCCGCGATAGGGGGATGCCGTCGAGGCCAAACTGATATGGTAAATAAGGGTCTACAACAGTCACCTCGGGCTTCAGGATTTTGGCCCTGGCGATAACCTCAATGGCATTGCTGGCCTGCCCTACTACCTTGACTCCTGGCTCGCGTTCGACCAATTGCACGATTTGGTCACGTAGCTCCGGAGTCTCCGACGCTACAACGACCCGCAGCGCAGTCCCCTTAGTCTTGTCCATCCCGCACCTCCTCAGGTCGTGACCGAATTCCTCTATTTTGCCATTGTCCTGTGGCTTCAAGTATCCGGTCCAAACCACTCGTTAGCTTCGACAGGGCCCCGACCAAATATCAGGATACTCCTTAGCACACAAGCGCACATCGCCTCTATTGCCCTATTCTGGTGTACACTCTATTGCCCTATTCTCGTGTACAGGAAAACGCTACTTCTCTGTTGGAAGCTAATGACCGGAGGTAGTGAGAAAAGGCAACATACTGATGGAGCATGGACGTTGAACACGAGATCACTGTTTGCCGTGGAGATTCGCAGTTCCAAACCGTCCCCTGATAGGTTTGTGTCTAACCCAAACCGCTGTTGAGCTAGATTAACAGTCTGCCCTTCCCTATCTCATCCCCGATATTAGCCCAAATCTGGGAGAGAGGATATGCCTGGACCTACTCTACCTTTAGTCGGGTGTGCGTCAGTTTTTTGCACAGTCAAAGGCAGGCTGGTATCGAGCTTTTCCGATAGGAGAATGACGCCAAGGGTGAGTGGCTGTAGGGCGATAAGGGCCTGTCGGCAAGGCACATTTCCGCGCACGCCTACAGCTTTTTGAGGCCGTTTCTTCGGCACTACCACATGTTCCGGCAAACCATGAGGTCAGCGTCACGGTTTAGTGATTTGGGACGTGCGAAGAAAGACTGCCGGCGTTATCTCACGCCGATTTCGCGAACGAATCCGACTGGATCCGCGTCAAGCAAATGGGGCGCCTCTATCCCGGGTGTGCGTACCATTTTTCAGTCTGCCTCCTCATGTGTATGTCTCAGTCTGAAGACCTTGCATTCTCGGGGTGGACTGAGCCACAGGAGTCCTACGATCAATGAGTTTCCTTGGCAGAATCCCGGCCTTCTTCTTGCCGGTTGTCCTGCTGGTATGCGTGTGGTATTGTGAGGTTTCTCCCGACCGTTTCAGATTTGGTAGCCAAGTGGTCTCACTACAAACACCTGGCATGTTGTTGATCTCGGCCCCGGAGGATGCCTATGGATTTCTCCATATCGGTGGTCACGGACTTCGCGGTGATCATGATCGTAGCAGGAGTGGTCACTGTGCTGTTCCACCGGCTCAACCAGCCACTCATCCTGGGCTATCTGATCGCCGGCATAATAATAGGTCCGTACACTCCCCCTTTTGCCTTTGTCAACAGGTTGGATGTTCTCGGCGCTGCAGCTGACCTCGGCGTGATTTTGTTGCTCTTCACAGTCGGCCTTCAGTTCCCTCTCGAGAAGTTCCGGAAATCACTTAGGGCCTATGCCAGCATAGCAGCCATCGAGGTCGTGGTCATGTTCCTTATCAGCTTTGCAGTCGGCTGGGGGTTGAGGTGGTCCTTCATGGACTCTCTCTTTCTCGGCGCAGCCCTGGCCAGTAGCAGCACTGTCATTATCGCCAAAGTGCTTGGCGACATGGGTAAGCTACAGGATATCTCAGCACAGGTGATGCTGGGAGTACTGGTTGTAGAGGACGTGATAGTCGTGGTGTCACTGGCGGCTATCTCATCTGTAGCCGACATTAACTCTTCCGGCCTTGCCGGCCTTACGTGGGCTGCTGGCAAGGTACTGCTGTTTTTCGCAGGCTCTTTCGTTATTGGCCTGCTGTTTATCCCGAGACTTATCGACGTGGTAGCGCACGAGAATCATGTGGGCTCTCACGAGCACGACGAGGTAATCATAGTGGTGGCTCTGGGGCTGAGTTTCGGTCTGGCGGTACTAGGTGATTTCCTGGGCTTGTCCCTGGCGGTGGGCGCTTTCCTGGCCGGTCTCTTCGCAGCCGGATCAAGACAAACCGATAGGGTAGCTTCGTTGACCTCTTCCATCAAGACTATGTTTGCCGCGCTCTTTTTCGTGTCTATGGGAGCGTTCATAGATGTCAGAGGACAAAAGCATCTAATGAGCGTAGCCCCACCTCCAAGGAGAGACGCTCAGCATCCGTAAACGGACGCACATATATGGGTTGTTTCACCCTAAATCATACCCTGTTTTTCCCAATTTCCTCTTCTGTCTGTGCACTAGGGCCGGTAATCGTAATTGAATGTCTGTTCCGGCACTGACCCCGAACCGATGGTCAACACTATCCTGGCGCCGGCTTGTTGCATGCGCAGTCCATCTAGTAGCCCGAAGCGCAGCGTCGCCTGTTTGGTCACGGTCTTCTTGCCGGCAATGTCCCCTAAATCTTGTCGCACGTGCCCCTGTCCGTCGATCATCATTTTCAAACCATCGCTGAACACTTCTACCTGTGCCCAGGCGTTGCAGACGTCCTTCTTACCGGTGTTTGTTATCTCGGCAGTGACAGTGCGCGATAACCCGGAGCCCGAAATATTGGCTATCTTGACCTCGAATGCCATGGAACACCTCGCAGCTAGTTATTGGCACGGTATTCATGCAACATGTGACAGGGCGCTATTCTATCATTAATTCAGCGTGGACGAGCAGACACCATTATGCCATCGTGTTTACGATGCGCTAGGCTGAATGATGGTTCCTCTGGAAACACGTTCTGCAAAGGACTTTGGCATTGTCCAGATCATTCACCTTGCCACGGATGTAGACAAACCGCCCCGAGAGGAGATCTACAGGTATTACGCACCGCCCGCCGGTGGCGACATGTCTGTGATTGGTACATTCGCACCGGCCACCTGCCCTCTTGAGAACATCACATCTGAATTGTGTTCCGTCTTCCATTCGCTTCCCCCCGGGCCGATAGTGGCAAGGGACGACATCCTTTGCCACTATCGCTTCAATGTTCAGTTCGCAGATCAGATATTCCGGTCCCGCGCAACCAAATCTTCTGCGGCCAAATCATCTGCCTTTCCCGCCTCCGCTCTGGCTGACGAGCCTGCGAGGATGCAGGCTCTTATGGAGATTAGTGAATTCTTTTGAGCATCTCCACTATGGACTTTTCCTGTTCGGCCACAGATGCTACCGTCCGACGCAACCGCGCCTTCTCACTGCGAACAAATTTCCGAATTGACTTCGACAACCTACTAGTGCTCATGTAGTAATTCATCCTTTCAAAGCTTTATATGCGTAACTCCGGAACACGCGTCATTCTGGCCAATGCTGCACACGGCCCCGATTTCGATCTCAGGGAGGAGTTGGCATTGCAGCATCTTCCGGCATCAAGTTTGTCCCGGCCGGAGCAGACGGCTTAGCCCGGTTGTTCTGCAGGCAATATTTGCATATCGAATCGTGGCGTCCGACAATCCAGTGGTGCGCTCCGGTAGGAGAGTCGCTGCACCTCCAACTGCCCTCACGGAAATATGCAGCGTAGTCGAGTCTGTGGTTTGGTTTGATCATCCCATCCTCCTTTGGTACTAACCCTGGGGGAAGTCCTGTGGCTCTGAATCTTCAGGAGAAGAAAAGGGTGGCCCAGGGCCACCCTATCAAGTCACATCTCTTGCTGTGCAGGCTTAGCGCCTGACTTTAGAATAGCAGTTGCTGCAGTATACGGGCCTGGCGGTCCGCGGTTCAAAAGGAACCTGCGTTGCCTGGCCACACGTGGCGCAAGTCGCGGGAAACATCTGCCGCTGTGTGCCCTGGTATCCCATGCTATTGCTGCCACGGTAACCCATGCTGCCGCCGTTGTCTCCACGTTGCGTCCTGCGGGCCGCCCTGCACGTAGGACACGCCTTCGGATCATTGGTATAACCCTTATTAGCGAACAATTCCTGCTCGCTGGCGCTGAACGTGAAGGTAGCATTACAGTCGCAGCATTGGAGCGTCTTGTCGGTGAAGCTCATGAACGATCTCCCTTCTCAAATATTGGTTGCCGGTTGACCATCCATGGCCTGGGGGATTCTGCGAAATCAAGCAGGTTGGGTGAACGCGAACCTTAGACCTATTTACTAATTATATGCTTTGTCAACGAATTCTTCAAGGGGTTTCGCAAAAATCTTCTGGCAAACCTAATCTGACTTCACATCACATACGCTTTCCCTTATGGTGAGACTTCAGACAAGTCAGGCGGCCTATCGGGGCAGGGCTTATGCGTTCTCCCTGGGCCGA
>JACPPY010000048.1 GCA_016190755.1 Chloroflexota bacterium
CAAGTAGTAGCCAGTGCCGGCAGCAGGTTTCTACCTGGATTGCCCGGTCTGATGCCGGGCAATGACAACTATTTCGTATGTGCAAAACTTTGACGCACACCCAACGCCTCTGATGCGGTTGACGTCAGGTACGGAAACAATTAATATTGAAACAACATCCGGGGGCTGCGTGGCCGGGTAACGGTTATGTATGTAAACTGGCGCGTGTGAGCCCTCTGTCCTCAATAGCACCCAGCACGGACAAGACTTTGGTGAAGGAGGCTCTGAGTGGCAACCAAGGCCTATATTCTCATCGAGACCTCGGTAGGCAAATCAAAGGAAGTCGTTGCGGCTGTAAGGAAACTTGAGGGTGTCAAGTCTGTGGATATGGTTACCGGCCCCTACGACCTTATCGTCGTGGCGGAACTGGGGGATTTGAACTCCGTGGGTGAGCTCATCACCTCCAAAATACACCCAGTACCGGGCATAACCCGCACCGTGACCTGTCTCGCCGTACGTCCTGCCTGAACGCGGCAAAGGCCGGATATCGAGGGATGTAAAACCAGCGCCGGCAGGGCGGAAAGAGGTCGTACGCCTGCTCTGGCCGGACAAAAGGCGCGAGCCCCTGCCTGGCACTGTCCTGGGCTTGAATTCGCCCCAGACATGGCACGTCGAGGCTCTAAGAAGGAGTTTTTTGGGATGAACCTGGCGCTATCTGAAGAGCAGGAAATGCTGCGCAAGATGGCCCGCGATTTCCTGACGAATGAGTGCCCCAAGAGCTTGGTAAGGCAGATGGAAGATGACGAAAAGGGTTACAGCTCGGAGTTGTGGCAAAAAATGGCAGAATTGGGCCTGTTGGGCCTTGTTCTTCCTGAGAAATACGGCGGGGGCGGCGGCTCATTCCTCGACCTGGTAGTATTGCTGGAAGAGACAGGCCGTGCCTGCCTTCCCGGGCCTTTCTTCTCCACTATCGTCCTGGGATCAATGCTTCTTGTGTCGGCCGGGACTGAGCAACAAAAGCAGGACATATTGACCAGGGTATCAGCGGGTAAGGCCATACTGACCTTGGCCCTCACAGAGCCCAGCGCCACCTGGGAGGCGTCCGGCATCACTGTCGAGGCAAGCCGTTCCGGAGACGACTATATCATTAGCGGCACCAAGCTGTTCGTGCCCGACGCTAACGTTGCGGACTGGATCATCGTGGCGGCCCGCACGAGCAAAGGCAAGAAGCCCGAAGAAGGCATCACGCTGTTCCTGGTGGACGCCAGGAGTCCCGGAATAAAGTGCGAGACCCTGAAGACGATCGCCTCCGACAAACAGTGTGAGGTGGTCTTCGACAAGGTCAGGGCGCCTGCGGCCAATGTGGTGGGGAAATTGGACCAGGGGTGGCTGTTGATCGAGGACTTGCTGTGCCGGGCCGCTGTGGCCAAGTGCGCCGAAATGGTCGGTGGAGCCCAGCAGGTGCTCGACATGACAGTACAGTATGCCAAGGACAGGGTACAGTTCGGCCAGCCCATCGGGTCTTTCCAGGCGATACAGCACCACTGCGCCAACATGGCCATAGACGTTGACGGCGGCAGGTTCATTACCTACCAGGCGGCCTGGATGCTGAGTGAGGGCATGCCATGCACCAGGGAATCCGCGGTTGCCAAAGCCTGGTTGAGCGAGTCTTACCGACGCGTTACCGCACTCGGGCACCAGGTCCATGGCGGCATAGGGTTCACCAAGGACCATGACATGCAGTTATACTTCCGCCGTGCCAAGGCGGCGGAGCTGGCGTTCGGTGACGCAGACTACCACCGAGAGATAGTGGCCGACGAGTTGGGCGTATAAGGAAGCGACAGCATGAATCAACAGTGCATCTTCTGCCGGATAGTTGCCCGGGAGGTGCAGACCAAGCTGGTATTCGAGGACGAGGAGGTGATCGCGTTTCGTGACATCTCCCCCGTAGCGCCGACCCACATACTCATCGTTCCCAGGGTGCACATAGCTTCAGTAAATGATCTGGACCAGTCCGATGCCGGCATGGTCGGCCGGATGGTGCTGCGAGCGAAGGAAATAGCGAAGGAAGAGGGCATAGCCAGCAGCGGCTACCGGCTGGTTTTCAACAACGGGCCGGACTCCGGGCAGGTTGTGAAACACCTGCACATGCATCTGCTCGGCGGACGTCCGCTCGGAGGCAAACTCGGGTAAGGCCGGTATTAGCTGTGCCTTCCTCAGGCCTTGGTGCCGTCGAGGCTCCCGGCGATTATCTCAGCGATGTCACGGGTCTGAAGCTTCTCTTCCATTCCTTTGGCCTTTATGCCGTCCTCGAACATGGCCATGCAGTAGGGACAGGCCACGGCCACTACGCCGGCGTTAGTCTCGACAGCCTCCTCCGCCCGCTCCTGGTTAATGCGCTTGCCGGTACGTTCCTCCATCCAATAGCGCCCGCCTCCAGCGCCGCAGCAGAAGCCGTACCTCTGGCTTCGTTTCATCTCTTTGAGCCTCAGGCCGGGCACAGCTTTTAACGCTTCGCGCGGCTCCTGGAATACTCTATTGTGCCTGCCCAGGTAGCAAGAGTCATGGAAAGTGACCAGGCTGTCTACGCCTCCATTAAGCTTTAACCTGCCTTGCTTTATCAGCCGCGACAGTAGCTGGCTGTGATGTATGACCTCGAAGTTGCCACCTATCTGCGGGTACTCGTTCTTCAGAGAGTTGTAGCAGTGCGGGCAGGAGGCCACTATCTTCTTCACCCCATAGCCCTGGAGCGTGGCGATATTCTTCGCCGCCTGAAGCTGGAATAGGTACTCGTTGCCGATGCGCCTCGCCGGGTCGCCACAGCATGACTCCTCGGCGCCCAGTATGGCGAACTTCACGCCGGCGGCTTTCAGCGCCCTGGCGAAGGATATGGCTATCTTCTGGTTCCGGGCCTCCAGGGCGCTGACGCATCCTACCCAGTAAAGATACTCCACATCCTTGTCTTCAGCCAGCGTCTTGATGTCCAGCCCCTGCGTCCAGTCCGTGCGCGAGAAGGTAGTGCCGAGGCAGGCATGGCCGCGCTTTTCTATGGACTCCATAGCCTTTTGCGCCGTCTCCGGCAAAGAGGCCTGCTCCATGACGAGCGAACGGCGCATGTCCACTATCTTGTTTATGTGCTCAATAAGCGTAGGGCATTGCTCCTGGCATGAGCGGCAGGTGGTGCACGACCACAGGGCCTCCTCGCTCATTAC
>JACPPY010000049.1 GCA_016190755.1 Chloroflexota bacterium
CTGCTGCCGGCACTGGCTACTACTTGCCCGGCAGGATATACATCAAGGGAACCGGCGGCGGGAATAACAATGTGCAGGCGCAGGCGTACGCAAAAAAGTGACGCGCACCCTGAAACCAGTTTATCAGAGAATATGACAAACACCATGGAGGGTTAGTGATGGCTCGAGGCCGGCTCATCGAAGAACATCTGCGAGCGTCTCTAAGAAAAAGTGCCCGGCCAGCCACCGCAGGCATCAATATCGTTATCAATTTCGGCCATTATGCGGATCGTCTCTCTTATGGCGACCACTACCTTTTGGTAATGGGTAACCTCGTCGTAGGTAAGCGCCTTGCCCTTTCGATCTTTAAGCCACTTGTCCGCGACCTGGTAGCCACCAATGACGAAAGACCATATATCGGGCGACACGCCTTCGACAAACTGATTCTTGTTGATAAACACCCGCATGTCCTGTTCGTCATATTTGACAGCCTCTACCATATTGCTTCCCGAGACCGGATATTTGGTGACCAAGGCATTGAGCTTCGGTGATTCCATCAGATGGACAGACACCAATTCATGGCCTTTGGCAACTAGCGCTTTGAACAGGCCCTTGTTCGACGTGATTGGTATTCGTGCGAAGCCGTCCTTAAGAAACTCGGCATAGCGGGCGCGAAAGGCGGGCGCATGAACAGTCGCGTAGATATAGAAGAAAATGTCGTCTGGGCCGAACGTGGTTTCTAGGTCGCCTGCGCCTTCCGTGACAAAATGCCAGTTCACCTTGCTCCCGACAGTCGAAACGAACTGAGGGGTCAGATTCGGCACGCGACCTTTTTGCGAAACCGGCCAAGCCCCGACTGCGAACAACTGCTCTTGCCCGCAAGACTGATCGTCATTCAACAAGTAGATATAAAGCGGGAACTGATAACTGTTCCCTCCTCCGGCCGATTTGTTTGCCGCCACACACTGGTCCCCTATCATGCGAGTGCAGTATGCGAAGGTGAATGCGCCCGGTGAGTATGGCCGGTGCGTGAGAAAACACAAGTTGTCGCTGTTGACATGGCGCATGACTTCGGAACGCAATCGCTCGCATATCGCCTTCTGATAGAAAACGAAGCGAAAATCGAATCGCCTGTAGCAGTAGGGCCGAATGTATTGGTCGATAGAATCGACGGTCTGTAGTTGCTTGCGTGCATCGCTTAGTTTCCAATATGAGACGTCAGAAAGCTTGTATTTACTCCTGACTGTCTCGTCATCCATCGATTTATCCCTCAAATCGCCGATTCGGTCTTTCAGGACATCCGCGCTAGTGGCCATTGCGAAATCATTTCGTGCGGTAGTGACCGTACTAGCATAGACAACAAAAAAAATGTCGGTCACCTTCCAGAACTGATCATATTCGGATTGCAGATCAATCTCCCGAGGCACAAAGAGATAAGATGGCGATTTTGGCGAGAGCGCAGTCCATGAGGTTGTTTGGATAGATTCCTGGGCCAGCAATTTATACTTATGCTCGCGCATGCCCCAAACATCACTATGGTACACAATTGCAGGTCCGGCCTTTCCCGCATGTTTAATGAATACGCCTATGACCACTCCTTCTTTGATGTCAAAAACGTTCTCATCTTTGCCGCCAGCGGGATTCTGCTCTCCCTTGTTCGTGTTACCGTGCAAATCGAGTATGTATATCTCATTGAAAGCCTGAAGAAGCTGTTGCCTCATACCTCTGAAGGTAGGATTGCTGAGATACCCATGTCCAGTGATGAAAGCCAGGACTCCTTGACCAGTGTTTTGTATCCTCCACTGCCCGAAACGAATGAACTTCACGTAATCGTTCTGCAGCCACTTTGGGTTTCGTTCACCGAGAGGAGCACCATCCACGTCATAGTAGCTTCCTACCACTTGGCCGTCCGGAAGTCTGCCCTTCAGCAGTCCATCAATCCATTTGCCTTTATTCGCCGGTTTCTTTGAATATGGAGGGTTGCCGAGCACAACCATGATCGGCTTGTCTCTCTTGATCTCTCCTGCCGCGTCGGCTTCGGCAACTATGTATTCGTTAAATCCGGTCAGTAATTCCGCCTTCTTGAAAGCCTCTTCTAGTGTATTAGTTAGGTAGATTCCCAGTCGATGCTCGCTGCTGAAATGATAACCTGTTTCTTGAAGCAACAACCCAAGCTTGAGATGGGCGACAGCATATGGAGCCATCAGAAGCTCGAACCCGAATATCCTCGGGAGTAGCTTGTCTGGCACGTAGGTATTCCACAGGCCCTGTTGACCCTTGTCCTTCAAAGTTTGATAAATCTGGTTTATCACCATGTAGAGAAAGGTTGCTGTCCCGACCGCCGGGTCCAGTATCAAGGTTTCCTGGTCGGCCAGCCCATCCATTTTGGCAAACCTATCCTTGAGCAAGTGGTCAACAGAGCGCACGATATACGAGACGACCGGTTCAGGAGTGTAGTAAACACCTCTCACCTCTCGGACATCTGGATCGTACTCCTTAAGAAACGTCTCGTAGAAATGCACTACAGGATCTTCCTTCGCTGTTTGTTTTCCGAAGTCCTTGAGTACTGCCTCCATGTCAGCCTGTGCCAGCACCTGCGCCAGGTCATCAACGAGCCACGCAATACGCTCATCAAGGTCAGGACCAGCAATATGGTAAAACAGCTTGCGAAGGAACGGGTTGGTCTTGGGAAGCATGTATGCAGCATCCTTGCGGCTGAAACTGCTGCCTTCCTTTGCCGTGCACAGAGCGGCGAATAACCCATAGGCAATGGTCTGCGCATACATGTCGCCGAATTGTTCAATTGAAAGTTCAGGTACGAGGCTATTGCGAAATGCGGCCAATTGGCCGTGAAGACTGCCGGCACCCGGCTCGCTGTTGAAAGTGTTGACGATAAGATCCTTCATCATGTGCGCAAGGCGAGCCATGCGGATAGCCAAGTCTTTCGGGGTACCAACTGCCTCAGCTTTATGAGCAAGGAAGCTGTCCAGCAACTCAGTGACCGCCTCAGTCCCCGCCACATCTCTCTTTATCTTCCCATCTTTCGTCGCGTAACCCAGGGAAGCTGAAAGACGCCGTGAGCCGTCCACATACCATCGGAACTCAAGGTAATCTGTCAAGATAAGGTTGCTGAGCGACCCGAGGTAACGTTCCAATTGCTCTGACTTCTCGGCCTCATCGAGGCTCTTGCCGACATCCTTTGCCTCAATATAGCCGACTGTGAGCGCGCCCTTTGTGATCACGAAGTCGGGGGCTCCGCAGGCTATGCGGCTGGGTTCGTTTGTAGCCGTTGTGCCAGACGCCAGGGTCTCGACCAGCGTCTTGAGAGCAGGGCGGTGCGTGTGCTCCGTCGCATTGCCCGCGATGAGCTCCTTCTCAATGGCATGCACATAGTCATGCACTACCTTTAATTCATCACTCATTCTGCTCTCCTCTGGATGACAGGGGCGTCAGAAAAGCACGCCACCCAACCAAGCCGGGGGAATCATACCACCCCCGTGGCTAGGGTGAAAGGCGCCCTGTCCTGCAGCGGCAGGGAACAAGTCTCAGTATATTGGAGCCCTACAGACACCATGTGCCCATTGTGCCTCTCTCCGCAGCCTTAGAAGTCATCGCTCAGCTTGGCCTGTTCGGTGTTCCCTGGTCTTGCCCTGCGGATGTTCTTCGCCCTGCCTTCCCGCCTCAACCAAGCCTTCTCCTGCGCCAGGTCGCCCCGCTCTATCCCCTGCAGTCCTTTTTGTACTCTGGCGATGTGTTCCAGCATGCGGATGGTGAAGCACCGACTGGCGTCAATATCCTTCAGCAAGGCGATCTTCCTCTGCTTCCGTACCCAATCAGCCGACTTCCTCAGGTGGCAAATTGGCTCGCCGGGAAACCACATGGAGCGGCCCAGGTTCGTGTTCAACGGGCAGAGTGGTGCATCACATCCTTCGTAGAAGCGGCATTCGTTTGGTTCCATGGGCAAACTGAGTTGCTTCATGGTGTCCTGACTCTTTTGTCCCATCGTCTGAACTTGCTCCACCAACGGAAACTCGGAGAGGGAAAGAGACCACCTTGTCGCGTCTCATTCATACGTCATACAAGGGCAATGCCATGTTCACAGAGTGGAGTGCCCTCCGCCCTCCACAGACCCCGAGCCCGTCGCCACCGGTCGCCCGGACAGTCTCTCGGCTGTCTTGATTACGTGAGGGACCGCACGTCCCGTCAAAACAGGGGTGGGAGCTAGGCAGCCCTATTCCCTAAGCAGAGCTCTGACAAACTCGCCGAAGTTCTCGGCGGCTTCAAGCTGGTCGGTTATCCGTCTGAAGTCCCTGCTGGCGCCAGCATCTCCAGCTTCCTGGTAGACCTGTGCTATTCGCCTGGCCAGTTCTTTGATCTTGAATTGGAGCAAATTCTCGATCTGTGAAAGGGCATCGGATAGTTCGGTTTTCCTGGCTTCAAGGTCGCAGACTTCGGGGCCAAGCCCGTCAGTACTCGATTTTAGCGGTGCGGGAGACTGAAGCACATTCAGCTTTGCGTATAGCTCTTTCTTCTCAGCTTCCAGCCTATCTAATGCTGCTTGTTGCTTCCGGATCAGTTCTTCATACTGTTTGAGCTGTTCCTCAAAGTCAACCTTCTTGGCCTGTATGCCCTGTTCTGCCTTCGGGCTGGTCTCTGCTTGCGGTGCCTGCTCTCGGGTTATGGACAGCAGCCCCCTGATGTCCTTGAGCACCGCCATCTGGGCAACGCTTCTATCCGGCTTTTTGCTCTTCATGGGAAAGAAGCTCCTTTGCCAGATCACGGTATTCTGCAGCTCCGGCGGACTTTGTGGCGTAGGAATTTATGGGCATCTCATGCACCGGCCCTTCGGCCAGCTTGACGTGCCGGTAGATGATCGTGGAAAAGACCAGTGCACCGAAGGTCTGCTCGATGCTCTCGGAAATCTCCTGGCTCAGTTTCGTCCGGCGGTCATACATCGTCCTTAGGACGCCCTCTATCTTCAAATTCGGGTTGACCTCTTCCCGGATGAGGTTGATTATTTGGAGCAGGTGGTTCACGCCATATAGGGTAAGCGGCTCACACTGCACAGGTATGAGGACGCTATCGGCAGCGGCCAGGGCATTGATGACAAGCAGCCCGAGAGTCGGAGGGCAGTCGACGAAGATATAGTCATAGCCCCCCTTGATAGCAGCCAACTTTTTCTGTAACGCTTTCTCGCGCCCTACCTTGCCCACCAGTTCAGATTCCGCCATAGCCAAGTCTACGTTGGACGGCACTATGTGGAAGGCGACTTCTTCCCGCGTTACCACCGTGTCCCTCACCGATACTTGGGAGTCAACTAGCAGATCGTGGCTAGACTTCTGAAGCTCCGAGGGTTTGATGCCAGTGCTGACCGTACACGAAGCCTGGGGGTCTAAGTCTACGATGAGAACTGTCTTGCCCAGGTCGCACAAGCTGGCAGCCAGGTTAATGCACGTTGTGGTCTTACCTGTCCCGCCCTTGTGCTGGGCGACCGCTATTATCTTGCCCATTTCATTCTCATCTTTCGATGGCCCGGGTGTCCGGCACTGCGAGTCATCGATGAAGTTTATATCGGATTGGGCAGCCAATTCAATTTGGGAGTAACATCATAGAAGTTGACCCTCCTAATTGCAGTCAGAGGGGCGTGAGCTCAGGGGGCCATGGCGAAGGGTCCGGCTTTTCTTTCACCTAATTCACGTCCAGCCAACTGGTTCCACGCCCAACACGATCAGGTCATGGTGTGCATCCTTCACAATACCAACTTACTTCGGTGCTATGCCGTAGCTCCCGGTCACCGGGTCTCGGAATACACCTGCCTCTGGCGTGAAGAAGGTGAAAACCACGAAAGCCATCGCAGCTACTGCGAGCATGGCCAGCCCCAGCCAGTTTAACGCCTGAGGCAATCTCAAGGAGTCCCAAAGCCTGTAGCCAATCATCTGTCCCATGGCTACCGCGAGGACAAAGGAAGATAGATCAACGGCCAGTATGCTATCGCCGGTAAGTGCAGTGTAGGAGTAAAAGATCGCGACGATGACAACCGGCATGGTATAGGTGCCCACGGCTCTCGCCAGAAGGAAATTAGGACGGGTATCCCTGCTCGAATGCCGAGCGAGGAAGTACTCCACAATGGTCCAGAGAACAGCTGGCCAGAAAGCCAGTTTGAGGTGCTCCCACACGCTCTCGTTTACTGCCGAGATTGCGCCCAAGGGTGTCCAGCCACCTGACAGTTCAAAGGTGAAGTGCAGGAGAGCACCCAGCAGAACGATGAACAGTATTCCCCATGCCTCCCACCGCCGAATAGCCGCCGACTGGTTTTTGTCGCGAAGAGTCATAGCTCAACCGTGCCTTTATCGCCGCCTTCAGAATGCACACCGCCCAGAGGCTGCCAACTCGTGTCTATCCCGAAACACCCACCAAAAAAGTGAGGTAGGATGGATTGAGTGGACACCAAAGTGGGGTAATATAGAGCGACGGAGGTGTCAGCATGAAGGGTATCCCGCAAGGAAGATACACCAGGGAGTTCCGCCAGGAAGCAGTGAAGCTGGTAATAGACGAGAAGCTATCCCTTCCGGAAGCAGGGCGGCGGGTGTCACTGCCGCCATCGACTCTGGGGTACTGGGTCAAGCAGTACAAGGCCGGCAAGCTGGGAGATGTGGGCAAGACCTACCGGCCGTTGACCGAAGTGGAGATGGAACTGGCCCGGACGAAGAAGGAACTGGCGGAAGTAAAGATGGAGCGGGACATCCTAAAAAAAGCAGCCGCGTACTTTGCCAGGGAGTCGCTGCCCGGTACGCGATGATGAAAGAACTGCGGCTCGACTATCCCATACCTCTACTGAGCCGGGTGTTAAAGGTGTCGGCCAGCGGCTACTATGCCTGGGTAGACCGACCGCCGTCCCGGAGAGCACAAGAAGAACTTCGGCTGGAGCTGGAGATCAGGGCAGCAGACAAGCGGACCCGGCAGACCTATGGACCGGTGCGATTGCAGCATGATCTGGCCGAGCATGGCATACAGATAGGCATCTGCCGCATCAGGCGCATTCGCAAGAAGCTGGGCCTACGCTGAAGCAGAAGAGGAAGTTCAAGGTCACCACAGACTCCAGGCACGGACTGCCAGTGGCGGAGAACTTGCTGGGCCAGGAGTTCCAGGTCTATAAGCCCAATACTGTGTGGGTCAGCGATATTACCTACGTGCCCACTGACGAGGGATGGCTGTACGTGGCGGGGCACAAGGACCTGTTCACCGGAGAGATAGTGGGCTACGCCATGGGGGAACGGCTGACCCGGAATCTGGTCAGCCAGTCGCTACTGCAGGCGCTGTCCATAAAGCATCCCATGGAAAGGCTGATGCACCACTCCGACCGGGGCAGCCAGTACTGCTCACAGGAGTACAGGAGCCTTCTGGACAAATATGCACTGCGAGTCTCCATGAGCGGGACAGGGAACTGCTTTGACAACGCGCCGATGGAGAGCTTCTGGGGGACACTCAAACAGGAGTTGGTGCATCACCGCCATTACACCAGCAGGCGAGAGGCGGTACGAGACATTACCGAGTATATTGAGGTCTTTTACAGCAGACAACGCAAGCAGGCAAGATTGGGATTCCTGTCACCAGCAGCTTATGAGCAGCAATACTACGCCGGACTTCTGGCAGCATAAAGGCTTTCGTGCCATTTTTGACATCACACCTCAAAAAGGGCAATACTCGCGAGTATGGACAGCGGTCATGCCGCCGCGGACAAGGCTGAGTGGGAGCGACTGGATAGTGCACTCGGCAGATTGCGGGACCTCTACCTCTGGGGAGACATTGGATCTGCCGACTACCAGGCTAAAAGAGTAACTCTGGAACGCCAGCGCCAGGCAGCATCAACACGGCTAACCCCGCACGACGCACTCAGTTTGGATCGGGCCGCAGACCTACTCAACAACTTGCCCGCATTGTGGAAGCACCCGGGTGTCACAGATGAGCAGCGGCAGGAACTAATCGCAGAGGTGTTCGAAGACGTTTGCATCGAGGGCAGCCATGTCAAGGTTTTCAAACCACGTCACGATTACATGCCGCTCTTTGCCTATCAGGTGGCAAAGCAAGATGATGTCAGTGGTGTCGGGGCGAGTGGATTCGAACCACCGGCCTCCACGTCCCGAACGTGGCGCGCTAACCAGACTGCGCTACGCCCCGAAATACACCTAATTATACAGAAACAGCCGCTAGGCTACCAGCATAGCCCGTCCTGATGTGGTACCATATTGGGCACCGGAGGATTATTGCTTGAAGTATTGCATACTGATCATGGACGGTGCTGCTGGATGGCCTTTGCCGGATCATGGTGGGAATACGTGCCTGTCTCTAGCCCGTACTCCTAACCTGGACGCTATGGCACGCAGCGGCATGGTCGGCCTGGTACGCACAGTCCCTCCAGGTATGGAGCCAGGCAGCGCCGTCGCCTGCATGTCTGTTCTGGGTTACGACCCAGCAGTCTACTATCGAGGCCGCGCCGCCATCGAAGCTCAGAGCATGGGCGTGCCTGTTGGGCCGGGCGAGGTAGTGTTCCGATGCAACCTGGTCAGCATGAAGGATGGGGAAATGGCCTCCTATAGCTGTGGGCATATCTCTACAGAGGAAGCGCGCGAGCTTATCACCTCTCTTCAAGAGCGACTTGGCAACGATACGGTCAATTTCTTCCCGGGCGTGGCATACCGGCACCTGTGCAAAATACGCGGACGGGAGGATACACTACAAGCAGTCTGCACGCCTCCACATGATATTCCGGGCCAACCTGTGGAGAAGTTCCTGCCGCATGGCGTTGGCGGCGAGTTGTTACTCGACATAATGAAGCAGTCTCAGGCAGTGCTGAAGGACCACCCGGTTAATACCGCACGGCGCGCCAGGGGAGATATGCCAGCGACTACCGTCTGGCTTTTCTGGGGCACAGGGAGGATACCCAAGATGCCCCCGTTCAAGAAGCTCCGCGGGCTTGATGCCAGCATGACATCGGGCGTAGACCTGCTACGCGGCCTGGCCAAGATGGCCAGCATGGAGATACTTGAGATACCTGGGGTATCAGATGGGCCGGACAACGACTATTCAGCCCAGGCACAGGGAGCTTTAAAAGCCCTGGAAAAGCTGGACCTAGTCGTCATACACGTGGAATCGCCGGACGAGGCGGGTCACGCCGGCTCAATTGCACAGAAGGTGGAAGGCATCGAGCACATTGACCGGGAAATAGCTGGCCGCATAAGAGATGCTGGTCAGGATAGGATTCGGGTGCTGGTAATGCCCGATCACCCCACGCCGATCAAGGTACAGACGCACGTTCCCGACCCGGTCCCGTTCCTGCTCTGGGGAGAGGGGTTCTTGGGTACAGGCGCGAAAAGGTTTGTCGAGTCGGATGCGGTTGAACGACACTTGTTAATCGATAAAGGCTATACCCTCATCGAGCGTCTAATATCGGGCCGGCAGGAATGACGGCTTCGGCTGCCTGCTACAACTGCACCACGTTGGCACGCGCCTCGCCGGAATCGATCTCGAGTATGCCGGCTGTCCCTTTCCCGTATGAGTAGCGCAGGAAGGTCGCGCTTCCCGAGTTCACGAACAGTATGCCGTTATGCTCGCGCACTGTCACGGTGTGCTCGTGGCCGAATACCACAATATCAGGTCTCTCCGATCCTGTTGGGGCGTCATCCGCATTTGGCACCTTCGGAAGCCAGTACTTGGACAGGTAGTAAGGCGGATCATGGGCCAGCCAGACTATCTTGCCGCACAGGCTAAGAACGTGTTTCTCTTTGACCCGTGGATCGTTTAGTGTTGACAGTAGATCATCGTCACCTCTGGCAGCCTTCACCGGTGCGATGTTTTCCAGGTCATCCAGCACCGAGAGAGAATAGATGTCGCCTGCATGCAGTATCAGGTCGACCCCTTTGAAAAGCTGTAACAACTCCGGAGGCAGAGCCCTGGCAACATCCGGGATATGTGTGTCAGTCACGAGGCCGATACGCATGTGTCCGTTTTATCCGTTTTGGTTTTTCTTTTCAGCTCTGTCCACTGGAGTGACCGGCTCAGACGAAGGGAAGCACGTGGTTGACAACGACATGGAAATTACGTGCCACCTCGTCAGCACCTTCTATCACGCCGGAGTGTCCATAGGCGTGGCCGGTCAGCAGGTACTCCGCTTTGAATTCGGATAGCCGCCTCACGCTGGCCTTCATTTCATTGGAGTTGCTGTCCGGCAGGTCGGTCCTCCCTACGCTATGGTAGAAGACCGTGTCACCACAAAATAGCGCCTTTTTGTCCTGCCACCAAAGGGATATCGCACCGGAGGAATGCCCCGGTGTGCGTATCACTTGAAGATGGACGGCAGCCGGTCGGCCAAGGTCTAACATTCCTTCTTTAAGAAAGAGGTCCGGGTGGAGTTCGTCGTCCTTCAGTTCGCCAGAATGGTAAGCCCTTATAACGACCTGGCAGTACCTTTTCGCCTCGGCCTGGTTCATGGCTACCTTCGCACCCCGGCGGCGCAGCTCCGGAGCAGCCTCACAATGGTCACTGTGGGCATGAGTTATTATCACCAGCCCTATCTGCTCCGGTTGTATGCCGTCTCCTGCCATCTTGGTCAAGAGAGTTCCAATGCCGGGCGCTTCATTGGCGCCGGGCTCAGCCTTCGGCCAGCTGCCAAAAGACGTAGGCACCACCACTAAACCGGGATCGATGACCGCATAGCGCGGCGTCCCGTCTGTCAGGTATTTGATAGTGTAACTGTTGGCGTTGTTGCCTTCGCCATCCCACGGATAGGCGTAGAGTCCATCGACAAGCTGCATCTGCGACCTCCTGTGCCGGGTAGAAACAGCTAACTACTGTAACACAGTGAGGTGATAGGGTAAAATGAAGTGAATTCCGAAGTGTCGAAGGGTTGAGTCTTCAGAATAATGGGAATGCGCAACGCTCCCTTTTGGAGTTCGAAGTTTGACCGCGTGGAGGCTGCAAGGTGCCGCACGACCACATAAAGAGCGCCTGGGAACTAGCGCTGGAGAAGACACAAAAGCTAGGTAAGATGTCGCCTGAAGAGCTCGAAGGCCAGCGGAGAAAAGAACGGGCGGCAATAGGTCGTTCTCTAGTGCACAAATATTTCGAAAACCTGCCCCTACGGGATATTCAGCTTACTTTTGACAGGCATCCTGAAAAAGAACGCGAGGACATAAGAAAGGCTGTGATTTCCGAGTTTCTGCATGAGGTCAACCTGTCCAAGCTAGACAGGGCCTCCAAGGCCGCGGAAGGATTGGCCGGGGTTGTGACTGAGCCCGAGGCGAAGGTAGTAGCTAATGGGTTGCAGGCCCTACTCGAGGAATATGCTCAGGCTGTCGAAGATAGATGGCAAGAATCGCGTGCACGTGTGGAGGAGAGACTCCGCAAATCGTTGGAAGATGAAGGAATAGGCGGGCCGGCTGTGGAGCCAAACATGGAGAGCCAGGACCTCAAGCGAGCTGCAATTTCGGAGTTACTCCCAACATACGCCAACAGGCTGTACGATCTCAAGGAAAAATTGGCCAGGATCAATAAGGTCGGATAACCGGTCCAGTCCAAAACGCAATCGCCGCATCTGCTGCGCCAGCGCGGGAGGCCGAATCTTTGGATGGTGCAAGGCATACGGTCCCATCCCAGAAGTAGCTGACTGGGCGCCTGACTGCAGCTTGCGCCGTGCCTTATAATTAACCCCGATGGCCTTGAATTCCTGGCATCCTCAGGAGGTCCCGCATGGCCGAAACATTGTCCGACCTGGAAACAGCTAAGAAACGCGTTAATGAGCTGCGTAAGCTGATTAACCACCACAATTACCGCTATTACGTCTTGGACGACCCCGAGGTCAGCGACGCCGAGTATGACGTGCTGATGAACGAGCTCCGAAAGTTGGAGGAGACATACCCCGACCTCGTCACGCCTGAGTCTCCGACGCAGCGTGTCGGAGCGGCGCCAGTTGATGCCTTCGGCGTAGTGCAGCATCCCGAGCCTATGCTCTCGTTGGGCAACGTCTTCTCAAACAACGAGCTGCTGGCCTGGCACAAGCGCATCAAGAATTTGCTGCCCGGCGTGGAGCAGATCGACATGGTGGCCGAGCCCAAGATGGACGGCCTGGCGGTGGCCCTGACCTACGTTGAGGGTGTATACACGCTCGGGGCGACACGAGGCGACGGCTATCGAGGCGAGGACATCACGCAGAACCTGAAGACAATAAAGAGCGTGCCGCTGGAGGTGCCCAGGGAGCTCGTTCCACTCCGGTTCGAGGTAAGAGGAGAGGTCTTCATGTCGAAGGCGGCCTTCAAGAAGCTTAACGACGATAGGGCCAGAGAAGGCCTTCCGCTTTTCGCCAACCCACGGAATGCCGCCGCCGGCTCGGTGCGCCAGTTGGATTCACGCATCACCGCCCACAGGTCACTCGACATATTCATCTACTCCCTGGGCTGGGTCCAGGGCAAGGTGCCGGCAGACAATCATTGGGATGCCATGCAGTATTTGAAGAGGATTGGGTTCAAGATAAACCCACTGAACACCTTTTGCCGTAGCATTGAAGAAGTCGAGGCTTTCCACCAGCGGATACAGGACGCGCGGTCAGCTTTGACCTACGAGACGGACGGCGTTGTGGCGAAGGTGAATTCCTTTGCCCTCCAGAAACGATTGGGTATTGTGGCACGTGAGCCAAGATGGGCCATCGCATATAAGTTCCCCGCCCTGCAAGCCACCACGCGCTTGAAGAGGATTGAGGTAAATGTCGGTCGTACTGGCAGCTTGAACCCCCTGGCCGTGCTTGAACCTGTTAGCATAGGCGGAGTCACTGTGAGTCGGGCCGCATTACACAATGAGGACTACATCAGAGAAAAGGATATCCGAGAAGGCGACATAGTCCTGGTGCAGCGAGCCGGCGACGTCATACCGGAGATTGTGGCCCCGGTGGTCAGCCGCCGTGCCGGCGATGAGAAACCGTACGTGATGCCGCGTAAGTGTCCGGTATGTGGTGCGGATGCGGTGCGTGAGGAAGGCGGGGCTATAACGCGTTGCAGCAACTCAGCCTGCCCTGCCCAGGCACTGGAGAAGATAAAGCACTTTGCCAGCCGGGACGCCATGGACATTGAGGGTGTGGGCGAGAAACTGGCCACTGCGCTGTTCGAATTTGGCCTGGTCAAGGACCCGGCAGACCTCTACTATCTGACCATAGACCAGTTGCTCCATCTCGAGCGCATGGGCGAAAAAAGTGCTGCCAAGGTCCTCGATTCGATAACAAAGAGCAAAAACAGGCCCTTCTCGCGGCTACTCTATGGCTTAGGAATACCACAAGTCGGGAGCGAGACGGCGGATGTGCTGGCCCGGTGCTTTCAAAACATCGATTCTCTAATGGCGGCAAAAGAGGACGACCTCACACGCATAATGACCATTGGGCCCAAGACGGCGCACAGCATATATGTCTTTTTTCGCCAGGAGGGCAACCAACGTATTATCGAAAAGCTCCGGCGGGCTGACGTTAATTTGAAAACGGAAGAAAAGCAGACTACCGCCCGGTTGCTGGTGGGGAAACAGTTCGTCGTCACAGGGCGCCTGGAGAATTTCACCCGTCAAGAGGCTGAAGAGAGGGTCAGAGAGGCTGGCGGGGCTGTTGGCTCGGACGTCAGTAGGAAGACGTCGTATCTTGTTGTGGGCGCAGACCCGGGCTCCAAGGCGGCCAAAGCCCAAACCCTGGGCGTCAATACTCTCACGGAGCAGGAGTTCATGGATATACTCGAGGGCAGGCGGCAGCCTTGAAACTGATAGTAGGCCTGGGAAACCCTGGCAAGGAGTACGCGCTTACTCGCCACAACGTTGGTTTCCGCTGCATCAATCGCGTTGCCAGGAAGCATAATATCTCGGTCGACCGAAAGCGGGGCAAGGCCATTATCGGTGAGGGTGTTGTGGCAGGGGGGAAAGTGGTGCTTGCCAAGCCTCAAACTTTCATGAATGCCAGCGGAGAATCAGTCCGACTGTTGTTGCAGCAGTACGGACTGCAACCCGCGGACGCTATGATCGTCTATGACGATATGGACTTACCACTGGGCAAGGTGCGCGTGCGGCCGTGCGGTGGCGCGGGAGGGCACCACGGCATGGAGTCCATCATAAGGTCCACGGGCAGCGACGAATTTCCACGCATACGTATTGGCATCAGCCACCCTGCCGCCGGTGTTTCCCAACAGCCTGATGATGTAGTCGAATATGTCTTGAGCGGCTTTTCACCGGAAGAAGAGAAAGTAGCTGACGAGGCCATCGGACGTGCGGCAGAAGCGGTGGAAGTCATACTATCCGAGGGCCTCGAACAAGCCATGAACCGGTTCAACCAGAATGGCACCAGCAAGGAAAAACCACGGTCGGCGAGTAGTCGTATGGAAACAACGCCCCTGGACAGCAACGAGTGATCCTCGGAAGCCCGACGATTGCGCCGAAACTTTCCGGATCGCCTGAGCCCCGTTTGTCTCCATAGCAATGCAGACGCAAACGATGCTATAATCGCATAGATGTGTGCCCTGGAACCTGTGCGTAGAGCCATCCTCGTAGCTGTCATCGGGCGAGGTCAGTGCACGGAACAAACCATCAGGAGCAGAGAATGTCCGCAATAGCTGATGTCAGGGGCAGCCAGATACTTGATTCCCGGGGTAATCCTACCGTCGAGGTCACTGTCACGTTGGACAGTGGAGCCGAGGGAACAGCAGCCGTCCCATCCGGCGCCAGCACCGGGGAGTATGAGGCCGTAGAGCTTCGGGATGGCGATGAGAAGCACTACATGGGCAAGGGAGTGCTCAAGGCTGTAGCCAATGTCAACGATACACTTGGCCCGAACATACTGGGCATGTCGGTCATGGACCAGGAGGCCATAGATTGGAAGCTCATGGAGTTGGACGGCACGGAGAACAAGTCCAACATGGGCGCCAATGCCATACTGGGAGTATCGCTTGCTGTAGCCCACGCGGCCGCCAGCGATCTTGGTCTCCCGCTGTACCGCTATCTTGGCGGTGTGAGACGGTTCGTTATGCCGGTGCCGTTCATGAACATACTCAATGGTGGCAAACATGCACAGGACTCCACCGATTTTCAGGAGTTCATGGTAGCGCCGGTGAAGGCTGAGACGTATGCCCAGGCGCTTCGGATAGGCACTGAGGTATACCATTCGCTGAAGAAAGTGCTTACCGGGCGTGGGCTTAATACCAATATTGGCGACGAGGGTGGTTTCGCACCGCAGTTGAATAGCAATCGGGACGCTGTCGAGGCCATAATCCAGGCCATCGAGAGGGCCGGATACCGGCCTGGTGAGGACTGCTTCCTCGCGCTGGATCCTGCGGCGAGTGAGTTATATACCGACGGACACTATGTCCTAAAAAAGGAGGGCGTGCGGCTCACTAGCGCCGAGATGGTTGATTACTATTCGGACTGGACATCCAGGTACCCGATCATATCTATTGAGGATGGATTGGCACAGGATGATTGGGAAGGCTGGCAAATGCTGACGTCGAAGCTAGGCCATAAAGTACAGCTTGTAGGTGATGACCTTTACGTTACGAACGTTCGACGGTTATCGCAAGGCATAGAGGTCGGGGCATCAAACTCCATACTCATAAAACTCAATCAGGTGGGGACGTTAACTGAGACCATAGCGGCAATCGAGGACGCCATACGAGCGGGTTGGACCGCGATGGTGAGCCACCGCTCGGGTGAGACAGAAGATGTTACAATTGCCGACCTTGCTGTCGGCATGGGGACGGGCATGATAAAGACGGGCGCTCCTTGCCGGGGAGAGAGGACCGCCAAGTACAACCGATTGCTTCGAATCGAGGAAGAGCTCGACGGCCGCGCATACTTCCCGGGCTTGAAAGCTTTCTACAATATATCCAGGAAGCCCGTGCGCCAGCGCACAAAGGCGCGGTAAGCAACGTGTCGGTGTTAAGTGCAACCGGGTCCGAAGCCGTCGCAAGTTGTCCGTATCCATCCCATGTCAACTTCTTGAGCATGCTTTCCTGCCGGCCAGATAGCCGCCGGCGGGCGATCGAATAACGAATTCATCTATTATTAATAAGGAGGAGTCATATGGCGACACGAATAGGGATCAACGGTTTTGGACGCATAGGGAGACTGGGTTTCAAGGCAATGTGGGAACACCATAGGAACGACCTGGAAGTGGTGGCGGTCAACGACCTGACCGATGCACATACGAATGCCCATCTTCTCAAGTACGACACTAACTACGGCATTTTCCGTGGGAAGGTGGAAGCCACCGAAAACTCAATAGTCGTGGACGGCAAGCGCATTGCAGTCGTGGCCGAAAGAGACCCGGGCAAAATACCGTGGCAGAACTACGGTGTGCAGATTGTCATTGAGTCTACTGGCCTTTTCACCGATGCTAGCAAAGCAGCGGCACACCTGAAGGGAGGGGCGAAGAAGGTCATAATCTCAGCCCCCGCCAAGGGTGAGGATGCCACACTGCTCATGGGCATAAACAATACTACTTACGATCCCACAAAGCATAACGTCGTGTCGAACGCATCATGCACCACCAACGGCATAGCACCCTTGATCAAGGTGCTTCACGAGAAATACGGCATCGCCCGCGGCCTGATGTCGACTATACATGCCTACACCAACGACCAGCGCATACTGGATACCGTTCACAAAGACCTGCGTCGCGCCCGCGCCGCGGCCGCCAACGTAATACCGACGAGCACCGGAGCAGCCAGCATGATGAGCGTCGTCTTCCCTGACCTTAAGGGCAAGTTGCATGGTATTGCCTTCCGCGTTCCAGTGCCCACGGTATCGGTGGTGGACTTCACGGCAGACCTCAGGAAGAGCGTTACTGTAGACGAGCTCAATAAGGCGTTCCGAGACGCCGCAGCCGGGCCACTCAAGGGCATACTCCAGTATAGCGACGAGCCACTGGTATCGAGTGACTTCAAGGGCAATTCTCATAGCTCTATCTTCGATGCATTGAGCACTATGGTCATTGACGGCACAATGGTTAAGGTCATCTCCTGGTACGATAACGAGTGGGGTTACAGCTGTCGTCTGGGCGATTTGGCTGCTTTCATCGCCAGCAAGGGCCTATGATTACAGCAGTCCAATGTTAGGAGTTCGAAACACCACAGCATGACACACCCTGAATTTTCAGGGGGCACCCCGGAAGCTCGGGGTGTGTCTTTGCCACAGGGTCACAACCTTGTCCTACTCCCTGAAAGTCATGCCCTCTTTCGCGGGCATCCAGGTAAAGGCCTTGTGCTATGAACTCCCACCGCGCTCGGGAATTACCACCAGATTTGACGGCGCCCTGCCAAGGCGTTTTTCGTGCGTGTCATGTACCCTGGCCCAAGTTCTACAGTGCGACAATGATTTGAACGGGAAATCGGGGCATGGTCAGGGTTTTGGCACCACATTTTCGACAGGCCGTACGGGAGGTGGTGCTGCGACCCCCACTGTC
>JACPPY010000050.1 GCA_016190755.1 Chloroflexota bacterium
AGGTCACGCAGCCGCTGGTCGGGCTGTATGAAGGTGCGCCCGACGTAGCGGTTCTTTAAAATGCCTTCCCCGTAGGTGACGCCGGAGGCCTGCGCATAGCCGATGCCCGCAGCAGTGGCTGAATCCGGTATGCCCATGACCATATCCGCCTGTACCGGGTGCTCCTTTGAGAGCAGCCTGCCCATCGCCTCCCTGGTGGGGTAGATCAGCCTCCCGTTGATGATGCTGTCGGGACGGGCGAAATAAATATACTCAAACACGCATAGCGCCTTCTGGTCGCGCTCGCCCTGGGGGCTGCCGTCGCCCTGGAACCCATCGCCATTTACAGTGACTATCTCGCCCCGCTCTACCTCGCGTATGAACTGCGCGCCGATATGATCGAGCGCACAGCTCTCGGAAGCCACTACCCAGCCACCGTCAAGCCTGCCCAGGCAGAGCGGCCGGACCCCAAGAGGGTCTCTGACGGCGAAGAGCTCGCTTTCTGTGGCCAGCACAACTGAATATGCGCCTTCAAGTCGGCGCATGGCATGGCGTATGCGCTCGGTCCAGTTCCTGCCGGGCGCACGCAGTATGAGATAGCCGATTATCTCGGAGTCCGTGCTTGTGTTGAAGACAACGCCTTGGTCGGAAAGCTCCTGGCGCAGCGCCGCTGAGTTCACGATGTTGCCATTATGGCCCAAAGCAATAGTCCCGGCGGGACCGTGCACGACTATAGGCTGTGCGTTGTTTATTCGGCTGGAGCCGGTGGTGGAGTAGCGGTTGTGCCCGATGGCTATGTGGCCCTGGAGGTGGGACAGAACGTCTTCGTCGAAGACTTGGGATACCAGCCCCATTCTGGTATGAACACGTAGGCGCTCTCCATCCGCGGTCGCTATCCCAGCGCTTTCCTGCCCGCGGTGCTGTAAGGCGAAGAGGCCGAAGTAAACAAGCCTGGCCACACTCAGGCCAGGGGCATATATTCCAAAGACGCCGCAGCTTTCATGCATGCGTATAGACCAGAGCCAGGCAATAGTATAGACCAGGATAATGTCATGGTCAATAAAAGGTTAATTGTCGCTGCAATATATGATGTGCTGCCTTATCAGACAGGCCTTGAGGTGCACAGTTTGTTGTATTCGACAGGCGGTGCCTGACTATCGGATTGGGCTGAGTCAAGCTGGCTTGGGAAGGCCGAAGAAGATCGCCGCGTTTTGGGTAGTTTGGGAGGAGATGTCAACTGGCCCTGCTCCTCTAATCTCCGCCACTGCGTTCAGCGACCTGACGATGTCCTTGAGCGAGGATGCATACCTGTCCTCGCGACCGTATTCCACCGGGCAGTCGGTCTCCAGCATGAGGCGGGATACAGGAGCTTCCCTTATGGCCCTGCGGTGCTCCTGGTGGTACTCGGCGGCGGGTGTGGCCGAAATATAGTAGCCGGCTGCTAACAGCTCAGATAGCGCGCTGGAGAAGCCGGTGAACCAATGGAAGACCACTTTCTTCACGCCGGACTCACGGGCCAGGGTGATGCTGTCCTTCCAGGCGTAACGGTTATGCAGGGATACAGGCTTATCGTACTTCTTTGCGATGGCGAGCAAGTCTCGCAGAACGGCCTGCTGCGTGTCCTTGTCCGCCAGTGCCCGGACGCGCTTGTCGTAATCCAGGCCGACCTCACCTATGGCAATTGCTGAGCGGATGTTGTCTTCGATGAAGCTCAACGAACGTTGCAGGTGGTGCAGTTCGGAGGCGACCTCCCACGGATGGAGTCCCAAGGCCGGGTACACGAACCCCTTGTAGCGGGCGCCAAGCTCGAGCACGGTGTTGTTCGACTCGTAGCTCATGCCCACAGCCACAACCGCTATAAGGCCAGCTTCCCGGGCCGCCTCAATGGCGTGGCCAACGTCCTTCAGCTCCTCGACGTGGGCGTGTGTGTCCACCAGTTGGTACATTCAGGAACCTGCTCTTCTCCGTCCTCGCATAGTCTTTCTTCTGTCCACGGCACAGTTTATCCTATGCTTGGCCCGGTGTCACGGCATCTGCCAGGGAGGAGGAAGGAGCCATTTCGCCTGTTTTACAGTGACGGCCGGAACACTTTCGGTAGACGACTTGCTCCGCATGGCATGATAGCATGCGGATGATCTATCATCTCTCCAAGGTTGCGGGGCTATGGCCATTCTGCTACATTATATCCGCGTGGGCCGTTAGCTCAGTTGGCAGAGCATCTGACTTTTAATCAGGTGGTCGTGGGTTCGAGTCCCACACGGCTCACTCTAACTAGAGAGCCTTCCCCACCGAACCTAGAAGTGACAATCAACTTTCCCTCTGATATCGGTATGGAGGGACCGGCTTATCTCGGTGGTTAGGAAGGGGTCGTTGGTGTGTATTCACTCGCCCCGCCTATTCTTCCAGCATTCTTCCTTCTGGAATCGCGGTTCTCGATCTGGAGGCCCAAGTTCACCGTTTTGTCGTGGCCCTCGGGGCGAGCGTCTCACCGCCCAGCGTCATGAACTTGACCTTATGGCCCAGGGCCTTTTCATTCTCGTTCCGCCTGCTACAAAAACATTCTTTCAAACCATATCTGGGCCGACAGTCTGTTCAGGGAGAACGGAAAGGCCCCGCCTTATGGCCGGCTCTCCTTAACAGCTTAGCTCAAGGTTTTCCGCAGGTCTTCCACTGCGGAACGGAGCACAGGCAGGTCGTTTTCAATAATTGTCCAGATGCGCTCGGGCTTGATGCCGAGGTAGTCGTGGACGAGCACGTTACGAAATCCAGCCAACCCTTGCCAAGAAACTTCGGGGTGACGGCGTTTTAGATCAGCCGAAAGTCGCTGCGCCGATTCGGCCATGATTTGGAGTTCGCGAAGGACAGCGCTCTGGGTTTTGCGATCGCTGAAGAAGGCCTCTCGTCCCTCCGCTGTATAGATGGAAGTCCAGCGCAAACAGTCCAGAATGTGGTCCAGGTAGACGCGGTCGTCCTTCAAAGGGAGACCGCTTCCTCCAGTACGCGTTCGCGCAGCTCTCGGCGAATGGCGTCTGGCTCGACCACGTCTACTCTGCGTCCCAGGGCTTCCTCCAGATCGGCCACGAGGCCGCCGGGAAACCAAGGGGTGGTCGGGCCTTCCACGTCGATGAGGAAATCTATGTCGCTCTGGTCGGTCGCCTCACCCCGCGCGGCGGAGCCGAAGACTCGGACCCTGGTTACACCATGTCGCGCAGCAATGCGCAGTATTTCCTCTCGCTTCTGTTTTAGCAACTCGTCAGTGCTCATTATCGCTAGCCCCTAGAGCGAATTATAGCAGAGTTACTCTTCCATCGTTGCACGGGCGTAGCACGTCCGGGCCACGGGAGCGGCAGGCAACGTATCGGCTATGGATACAGAGACGACCATGGTGTTGCTGGCAAAGGTAGTAGAGCTTCAATGGGGCCACGCCTTCTCAGGCGTGGATACGTTTGGATCGCCTATCGTAGCTACAATCAACTGGAAGGCTTCAGATTCGCAGTGTACCAATCTACTGTCTTGGGGCTCTTGCACTTGGCCTTGTTGAAAGTTTCGTAGTAGCCGATCAGTTCGAGCAGGCCGTGAGATGACCGTTGCTTGACTTTGACTGCTGACATATTGAATCGTGACCTCCAAGTAAATCTTGTCGGTCAGACCCAGCGCCCCACGCAGGAGTCAGGGTGTCAAGACGAATCAGGGTGTCAGGACACATACAGTTCCACCTCCTTTCCTATCTGTCCTGCTGCTCCGTGACTTTTAATCAGGTGGTCACAGGTTCGAGTCCCACACGGCTCAGTATCTACCCCCGGTTTGTCTGCAAACATTTTGCAGACGCCCTCGTCCTCTTTCGCCGTTTTCATGCCTTCGTCCAACACCACGTGGTGTGAATAGACGCGTAGTCTTGAATCCATTGCCTCAACAAGGCGCCAAAAGTCATTTTCTTCTGCTCTTCTGCTTGGCTGGCGTTATCTTCAACTTGTGCGGGTCATCAACCCGGTTGAAGATGATACTTCGTCGCCCTACCTTCACTACGTTCAGGTGGGACGGGAGCCAGGGGTGTGGGCCCCTTTTAAGAACAGCGCCTTTCACTTTGTAATCAGGGTCCGGGGCCAGAAATCTAGACGAGGCGGGCGGCGCGGAACCCTTCCCAGATGGCGTTCATCAGCCGGCGCGGCTCAACACAGTCACCGATCGCCTGGAACTCGCGCTTGCCCTCAAGTTCATCGGCAAGTTTCCTATCTGCCTTGAGCCCGACCGCCAGCACGACATTATCTGAGGTTATCTCCTTGCCGCCTGAGATAAAGACCTTGTTGTCCTGTATCTGAAGCACCCTGGCACTACACAGAATCCGTACTCCAGCCTCGGCCAGGAGCTTAAGCATGTGCATACGATTGGCTTTATGAAGGTCGAGGGCAGCCTCCGGCAGCATTTCAACAATAGTAACGGACTTGCCCTTCCGCGCCAGGTACAACGCCGTTTCACACCCAATCAGCCCGCCCCCGACGATCGCCACCTCTGCCCCAATCTCACGCCTGCCGCCAAGGACATCTATCGCCGTTACTACGCGTTCCTGCTTCGCGCCGGGTATATCCGGTATTAGCGGTGAAGCGCCGGTAGCGATAAAAAGGACATCCGGGTCCATACTCTTGATTGAGGCGGAAGTTGCCTTACGTCCAAACTCGACCGCCACGCCCATCTCTTTGACCTGCCTGTTGAGATACTCTGTGAACTGCTTGTAGTCGTCTTTGAAGTCAGGTACGCCGGCATATATCAGGTTTCCGCCCAGGACATCATTTTTCTCCCAGAGAGTGACCTTATGCCCGCGGGCCGCCGCAACACAGGCCGCTTGCATACCCGCAGGCCCTCCACCGACGACGAGCACCGATTTCTTTTTAGGGGCAGGTTTCAGGGAAAACTCTTTTTCTATACCTGTGGCCGGGTTTACTGCGCAGCTAATGTACTTGCGGTCGCGCGTGCGCCCGAAGCAGCCTTCATGGCAGCCAACGCACGGACGGATGTCAGACAAGCGACCGTCCTTGACCTTATTCGGCCATTCAGGATCAGCCAGCAAAGCTCGACCGAGGGCTATGAAGTCAGCCTTTCCCTCAGCCACCAGTTGTTCGGCCAGCGCCGGGTATCCCAGCTTGCCGACGGAGATGACCGGTATCTTGACCTTCGGCTTTAACATCGCCGCCAGGTCAGCCATGCAACCGGGAGGCAAGGTGGTCGGGGGATGCGACCAGTACCAGGTCTCATATGATCCGGCATCCACGTGAAAAGCATCGACCAGATTCTCAAGGCTCTTGGCCAACTCGATGCCCTCCTCAACCTGACGCCCTCCCTCGAGGTAATGAGTAAGGCCGAAGCGATAGATTATTGGAAAATCGGAGCCAGCCCCCTCACGTATGTTTTCGATTATCTCACGAGCGAACCTGAGCCTCCCTTGAAGGTCGCCGCCATATTCATCCGTCCTGCGGTTCCACAGCGCCGTCTGGAATTGGTCTAGCAATACTCCCTCGTGAGCGTGAAGCTCAACAGCATCGATCCCGGCCCTCTTGAGCATCGCGGCGCAGAACTTAAAGGTCTTGGCGAGCTCCCTGATCTCGTCGCGAGTCAGCTCCCGTGCCATCATCTCAGGGTTCCAACTGCACGGCAATGGGGACGGCGCCACCGCCTTCACATTTTCGAGCGCGGTATACGGGCCTACGCGCCCGCCGCCGAGAGTAAGCTGGACGCATACCTTGGCGCCAAAATCATGTGCGATTTCAGCGAGCTCGTTGAGACGGCCGCCGTAAGTGACATCGTCCGCCATGAGGTACCCGGGCCGATAAGGGACGATGTTCCTGGTGCTCCAGGTAGCGCCGGTGGTAATCAGGCCCACACCACCCCTGGCACGGGCTGCATAGTAATCAATGCCCCGCTCCGAAAGCCTGCCGTCGGGCTCAGCCAGGGCTCCGATGCCCATGGGAGCCATAGTGATGCGGTTTTTTATCTTCAGTTTTCCAATATACCCGGGCTGAAAAAGTTTCATGTATGTTGCCTTTGTCATACCCGTGCCTTCTCCCGTCATACCCGCTTCTCTTCAGTCATATCCTTCGGGGAAGGATATCCAGATAAAAGCTTCCTTCTAGGAATTACAGCAGCTTCCTCAATCCCTTGTTGTGTGAAAAGGGGAGTTGTCATTCTGGAGTTCCAACGGAACGAAGAATCTCAGGGAGGAGCGGGATCATCTCCCCCACCCTGAGATCCTTCGTCGTCCTTCTTAGGAATGACTCCTCCAGGATGACATGAAGCAATATCCTCTTGCCTGCAACGGCAGCAATGTAGTCTCACCTTAGCTTCAGTTTAAGTACCGGTCGATTAGGCCAGGTCTTTGGCGAACTTCTTCCTGACCCTAGCATCTACCTCCGGACTGGTCTCGATGGAAGCCGGGAATTTGTCGATCCAGTAGTAAGGCTTGCAGGCGTTGATGATCACCACTGTTTGGGTGATATCTCCCAATTCCCTCTGCTGAGGCGTGAGACGCGCAGTCAGCGCGTTGCACCATGAATCGTGTATGAAGTCGAACTCAGCCGGGTCCGACCTGTTCCCCAAGGCGAAGAGTACCTCGTTAATGTTGGACGGGTCTATGTCCTCGTCGACCACGATGATGTATTTCAGGTTGTAGCTATGCTGGGCCAGCGCGCCCAGCGCAGCTTGTTTGGCGTGGCCTCCATACTTCTGCTCCACGGAGACGATCATTGCCCTGGGCCACTCCGGCGGGACCCATACTCCCTTGACTCCGGGAACGATCTTGTCAAGGTGGCTCCAGGCGCTGGCCGCTTTCTTCAGGTCGGTCCAGCCGGTGCGGACACCTTTGCCAAGGTAGGTAAGGTGCGCCAGGATCACCGGATTGTTCCTGTGAAGTATGGCTTTGACCTTAAAAGCAGACTCGGGCTTGGTCGGGCTGTAATGTCCGGTCTGCTCGGCGAAAGGCCCTTCATCCCTGGACTCGACTTCGGGCGGAAGCATCTCGCCTTCCAGCACGATTTCGGCGGTGGCCGGTATCGGGAGGCCCGTGGTAGGCCCCTCGACAACCTCAATGGGCTGCCTGCGCCACCATCCGGCAAAATTCATCTCGGACTCGCCCCACGGCAGGCGAACACTTCCGGCAAAAACCAGTATCGGATCGCTGCCGCAGGTTACGGCTACCGGACAGCCCTTGCCCTTCTTCCAGTATTTCTGGCGCATCATGTCGCCGTGCTTGCCGTGTTCGAACATGATGGTGGCTGTGTTCTTGTCATGTACCTGTACCCGGTGCACGCCAAGATTCACCCAGCCCTCGTCAGGGTCTCTGGTAATGATCGTATCGCCAATACCGATATAACGGCCTCCGTCTCCCGGCTGCCACTTGGGGACTGGGAGCTTGAAAATATCCACGGCATCCCCAGTTATGACGTTCTCAAACACCGGCCCATTCTTCACCGTAACCGGAGGGATGGACTTTTTCGGCTCATTCAGACGCTCCCGCACCTGTTTGACCAGCTCCAGTCCTTTGGTGCCTTCTGGCATCCCCAGCGATAACGCGGCCCGCGCGTCGGTGGAGTAAGGTATGGTCAATACCCGGTAACCTGCGGGGTAGCCTTTGATATTATCGAAGATCACCGCAGGCGGATTGGGCTTGCGGGCAATCTGATAGGTCAGGGAGCCGATTTCCAGGTCCCAATTAGCACCATTGATTACCTTCAGTTCCCCCAGCTTTTCAACACCATCGATAAACTCTCTAAGGTCTTTCAATGATCCCTCCTTAACTCGCGCCGGACGCTTCGGAAACTTTGACGCTACGTCGTCTCCTGAGGGCCAAAAAGGAAACCAGGAGCAGTCCTGCTATTCTAAACGGAACAAAGGTGTAAATCAACGAAAGGGCCGCCACTGCGAGCAGGAGACGTTCCGGTATGTTCCTTTCCCCAAGGAACTGGCCGGTCACCACACCGACAATGGCCCAAACGGCGGGAATGATAAAAAGCAAGGTCAAGATGATATCGAAGGCAGAGCCTTGAAGTATGAGCGCGGGGTTATACACAAATATGAACGGCATCAAGTAGGCCGAAATCGAGATGATGCTGGCCGTAATTCCGATGCGGGTTGGGTCCTCTCCGGCGACAGGCGCTGCAGCGAAGGCTGAAGGGGCATTCGGAGGTGTGATAGCGGATAGAGCGGCGTAATACAACAAAAAGAGGTGAGCTGAGATAGGCGGCACACCCATCTGTATGAGTGCGGGACCTATAAGATACGCCAGAAACAGATAGCTGGCTGTCGTCGGCAGGCCCAGGCCAGCTATCAAAGAGACTAACATTGAAAGCACCAGCAACAAGAACAAGTTGCCCTGGGAGAGTTGGACCAGCAACAGCGAAAGGCTTAATCCTATTCCGGTCCGTTCAATGAACCCCACTAGCATACCGGTAATGGCGCAAGCAACAACAACCATGATCATTGTCATGGAAGTCTGGCGAAGGGCTTTGAAAATGGCGACGGGACCCATCCTGTGCCCTCTGCGGAACCAGCTCATAATGATGGTGAGAACGATCGCAAACAAGGCGGAGCGCATCAGAGAGTATTCCTCGACTATCATGAAGATCATGACTACAAGAGGAATAACGAGATACCAGCCGTCAGCCAGAACCTTCTTGACGCTCGGCAGCTCGCTCCTGGGAACACCCTTGAAGCCGTGTTTCACCGCCTCTGCGTCGACCACGAGAAACAGAGAAAAGTAGTACAAAAGGCCAGGAAAAAGCGCAGCCGCCGCTATCGTTACATACGGAATCCCAAGAATATCCGCCATAATAAATGCGGCTGCTCCCATTACGGGCGGCATAATCTGCCCGCCGGAGGAGGCGGCTGTTTCAATTGCTCCGGCGAATCGTCCTGAGTAGCCTGTCTTTTTCATGAGCGGTATGGTAAACATACCGACGGCGGCGACATTGGCCACGGCACTGCCGGAGATAGTCCCAAAAAGTGTGCTGCCAACCACGGCTGTCTTCGCCGGCCCGCCCCTCACCCACCCCATGAGGGCAGTCGGTAGCTGGGTAAAGAAAATGTCCAACCCGCTGGCCTGTAAGAAGATGCTCATTGCCATAAACATCAAGATTACACCAGCGGCGACATCAAGGACAGGACCAAAGATACCGCTAATGGAAATGGATGAGTAGCTTACCAAAGAATACAGGCTGAATCCTGGATTATAGAGCGGCCCTGGCATGTGCTTTCCGAAGTAGGCGTAGAGAAATGCTATTGCCGTACAGACAACCAGCGACCACCCCAGCATCCTTCTGGTTGCTTCAGCAACAATTAGCATCAGGACGCCGCCCGCTATTAACGTGAACAGGCCGGGCCTTAAAAGCGCCTTGGCGCCTATAGTGGAATAAAACTGTACCACGATAAAAATACTCGCTGCCGCTCCGATCGCCAGCAGCGAGTTGACAACGATACGACTCCGTGACAGCTTTCCAAAAGAGAGAGGAGTAAGGAAAAGCAGCACCAGTGTGGAAGCCAGCAGTATGCTACGCTGGATGATCGGCATAAAAACCCCTGCATATGCGGTGTACATATACAGGGCCGCGGTTCCGGCGGCAATCACCGCCAGGAAGAGGCGAAGTAGCCCTTGCGGGGTCAAGGGCCAGATTTCTTTGACTATCGCTCCGGTGACAGTTCTGTATTCTTCGACTGCAGCCGTGCCAACACCCCTGACCCCTTGCTGCAAAAGGCTCACAAGGTTGACCTCCGTACCTTAAGGTCGCTCATGGCGGGGCCGGACCCGAGCCGGCCCCGCTGTCTTGAGAATCTTATTGAGGCGGTTATTTCAGTAGGTTTAACTCTTTTAAGGCCTTAACTGCGCCAGGATGCCGGGGAGTTGTAGCGTCGATCGGCACATCCAGCAGCCCCTTCCATTGGGTGTTTAAGGCACTAGTCTGCGCCGCTTCGTCCAGGTGAGTCCAGTTCGCCTTTGTTATCTTGTAAACCACGTCCTCGGGAACATCGCTCCGGATACCGTAGCCGCCGATATAGCCGAAGGTTGGCACCTCGCTGTCCTGCCCCGGATAGCTGCCCTTGGGGAAACTGCCGAAGAAGAAGAAAGCGGCCGGCTCCTTCGTCAGAGCAAGAAACTTGTCGAAAATGTCCCTCGGAATAGGCAATAGCTTTAGCTCCTGACTTCTGAAAGCCTCGGTAAAGGCGGCTGCGCCGATGCCGAGCGGGCGGATTATCGCATCAATGTTGCCGTCTTTCAAGGCGCCGACCAGGACCGAGTCGCTGCCGGGGTACCATTTAACATCCTTTTCTATGTCGAGGCCTGCGACTGTCGCGATCGAACGAGCGTCGTTGTACGCCGTCGTCCCGACGTTGTTGACACCGATTCTCTTGCCCTTAAGATCGGCCAGGCTTTTGATTGAGGACTTCGCCGGGACGATGAAGTGGAAGTGGCTGCCCCAACCCCACCAAAGGACGTTTATGCCTGGAATGGGTTTTTGATCTTTGAACGGGCCTTGAGCGTTTGCTCCCTGCCAGAACAGTCTGGGGCTGCCAAGCGCTATCTGCGCTTCTCCGGTACCCATTATCCTTACCGCTTCTGCCTCAGCGCTTTCCGAGGTTACTGAAATGTTGATGTCTGGGTTGTACTTGTTGCTGAGCGCAGCGATCGTGCTACCTACTGTGTAGGCTGAAGTGCCTACCGCCACCGTTCCCATCCTGAGGCGCGTGAGCTGCTTGGAGGCTGACGAAGTAGACTGGGTGGATGAAGAAGTCTTACTGGGTGAAGAGGATGTAGTAGGTGAAGAAGACTTGCTACAGGCCGCGACAATAGATATGGTAAGGACACCGGCCATTCCTATGAGAAACAACTTCCTCAGAGACATGTTGTACTCCCTCCCGACGAAAACATTTTGCGCTTTAACATGTTAGCTGCTTCAAGAAACATGTTGATGCAAATTCGATCAGTGACAACTAATTACTTTCGGGTTTTTCAGAGAAGGGCAAAATCTACCCGCCGTTACTTTGAGGTTAATAGGTTATCAGAAAGGCCTGACGGTGTCAAGATTTGTTTACCTTACTGTGCTATTGACTTCCGTGTCCCTTTCTATCAGGGGATATTGATGACCCTGTATGGGCAGCCTCCTCTTACTTGCAACAGCAGCAATGTAGTTTCCATCTTGGCCTTGGTCTAGTCCTGTAGGGGAACTTGGCTCCATCTATTACCCAGGGGAGAGCACCTTCATTCATTGGGAACGGAAAGGCCCTGCCCTCCACTGGCAGATACTTGACACCACAACGGAAGAGGCCTACCCTGTGGCGCATATGACTTACAAGCGACGAAAGGGGTTATTCAAGATTAGACCCTTGTCATGCCTAAACGTTCAAAGCCGATAGTGATCGGAAAACAACAGGCAGACCTGGATGGCCGGCCGGTGGTCTATACACTGAAACTGAGCTCTCGGGCCAGGAACGCCAGGCTTGAGATCAGTGCCCGGAACGGGCTAACCGTTATCGTTCCGAAGGGATATGGCTCCGCTGAAGCGCAGGGCCTGGTGCTTGAGAAACGCCGGTGGATTCTAAACAAGCTGGACCAATACACCGGCGTGCTGGAAACGGCCTGCAACGCCGCGGACCGCAGGTCCTTTTACTATCTGGGCAGGAGGCTTGAAATCGTGGCGGAGGACGGCACTTTCGGGAGGGGGACCGTGAGAGTGGACGGCGATAAACTGGTCGTGCCGGCGGCGCCATCTGGGAACGGAGGTGCCTCCGCATTGCTGGAAAAATGGGGCAGAGCCCAGGCAGCAGGGCTTATCAAGAACAAAGTGGATGGCTGGTGTCCCAGACTAGGGCTGCAATACAAAAGATTGATCGTGCGCGCCCAAAGGACTCGCTGGGCAAGTTGTTCTGCCCAAGGTACTTTGAGCTTCAACTGGAGGCTGATAATGGCTCCCGAGCCTGTAATTGACTACGTTGTTGTGCACGAGCTGGTCCATTTGAAGCGCATGGACCACTCCCGCCGGTTCTGGCAGGCTTTGGCTGAGCACTGCCCTGATTGGAAGAAGCAGAGGCAGTGGCTGAGGGAGCACCAGATGGAGCTTTTACAGTAGGTGCCCGAGGGCTAATGCCAGATAAGGGCGAAGGGGCCGTAAACGGCACATACCAACGCCCCTCTGGCACCAGCTACTGTCAGTCATAAAGACAATCCGGGGCAAGTACCCAAACACCCCGGGCCGCCGGGTATGGTTCGCGGCTTCTTTATCATCATTTGGTGAAAGTACTGCGGCAGTTTCAAGGCGCTGGTGAGATGCCGGCATAGTATCAGCATGCTTCTTTGTCCGGCATTGGAAAAGTTATCGAAATTTCAGTGCCGCTATCTGCTGCGATATGAATGGTACCTTTCAGTTGCTTTGCCAGGACGCGGACCAGTTTCAGCCCCAGCGAAGGGCTGTCTTCTATTTCAAAGCCGGGTGGCATGCCTATCCCATCATCGCTAACTACTAACGTCAGGGTATTGCCGGCGGTACGGTGCAGGTCAATACGGATTTCGCCCGTTCTCCCACTCCATTTGGAAGGGGGAAATGCGTGTTTCAGCGAGTTCGAAACCAGTTCATTGATAATCAGGGCGCAGGGGATTGCCACATCAACATCGAGACAAATACTCTCCACCTTTATCATCGGTCTGATAGTGCCGCTGGTCATGCCATAGGTGAGGAGGAGATTGGCAACGAGGCCCCGTACATATTCAGGCAGGTCGATTCTCGCCATAGATTCGGATTGGTATAGCTTCTCGTGGATAAGAGCCATTGTGAAGACCCGGTTCTGGCTCTCCTTGAACAACTCGATAGCCTCAGTGTCTTTCACCTGGGGTAGCTGCAGATTGAGCATACTGTAGAT
>JACPPY010000051.1 GCA_016190755.1 Chloroflexota bacterium
CCTCACCCTGACTACGTGCATGGCGCCGGAGGCTCGCTTTGACATGCCCAACTATAGACATAACGAGGGCCTCTTGTCAAGCATCCTTCTGTCTACATCGTCAAAGCTAAACAGCTTCGGATGACTCGGAAGTTGCGACTAGTACCACGGAAGGCTCAGGATGCTGCTGTGGCTTTGGAAGCCGGGCCACAGTTGCCTTCTCCTGCCCGGGCAGAACAGTTGTTCCGGCAAGCTCCGGCGACTGCGGCGTACTGGCCGTGGCGGCAGAGTTCTGCTTCGAAGCAAGCTCCGCTGCGGCCCACGAGCGGGCCTGTTGCAGCATCGAGTCGGCGGCAGAGACTGCCGCCGCGCCTGCCTGCAACGGGATAAGCTCCAGCACAAGGACTGCGATGAGTGCAATGGACAGAAGACGGGTCGAGCGACGAAGCCAGGACATAGGGCCACCTCCGCATAGAGGTGCGAACGTACAACCAATACTGGTCGTTGCTTCGTCCTGACGGGGAACTACCGTGCGCCAGCGCCTACTGGGCTCTCTTCCTTCTCGACCCTTACCGCCGCCACCTTGAACTCCGGTGTCTTGGCCACTGGGTCAAGCGCCGGGCTGGTGAGCACGTTCGTCGGCGACTCCGCAAAGTGGAAGGTCATGAACACGACACCAGGAGGCGAAGATTGCGTCACCTTCACCCTGGCGCTTACCTTTCCTCGACGTGAGATCACCTTCACCGCATCGCCGTCCTTGAGTCCAAAACGTGCAGCATCCGCCGGGTTTATCTCCACCTTCTCTTGCCCGCTCATTTTGTTCAGGCCACGGACCTTGCGCGTCATTGTGCCGCTATGATACTGGTACAGCGACCGCCCGGTGGTCAGTATGAGCGGATACTCGGCGTCCGGCAGCTCGGCAGACGGTATGTAATTCAACGCTGCGAATCTGCCTTTGCCGCGCGAGAACTTGCCCACATGCATTACGGGTGTCCCGGGATGGTCCGGCGCCGGGCACGGCCATTGCAGAGATGTTTGCTCCAGCCTCTCCAGCGTTATTCCACCATAGGAAGGCGTGAGCGAGGCAATTTCCTTCATGATATCCGACGGGCTCTCGTAGTCGAAGCCGGCGGCGCCCATCTTCTGGGCCACCTGGCACATTATCAACCAGTCCGGCCGGGACTCGCCGACTGGCGGTATGACCTGGCGCACACGCTGCACGCGCCTCTCGGTGTTGGTGAACGAACCGTCCTTCTCGGCGAAACTGGCCGCCGGCAGCACTACATGCGCCAGCCTTGCCGTTTCGGACATGAATATGTCCTGCACGACTACGAATTCCAGCTTCTTCAGAGCTTCCTCGACATGGTGTGCGGACGCTTCGGTGAGAACAGGGTTCTCACCAACGATGTACATAGCCTTAATATGGCCGTCGAGCGCATGATGGAACGTCTCCGTTACGGTCAGCCCGGGCTTGGGGCTCAACGCGATGCCCCAGGCGTCCTCGAACTTCTTCCTGGCCTGCGCGTCGTCCACGCGCTGGTAGCCGGTGAACACGTTCGGCAAAGCGCCCATGTCGCAGGCGCCCTGTACGTTGTTCTGTCCTCGTAGAGGATTCACGCCGCTGGAAGGCCTGCCCACGTTGCCTGTGACCATGGCCAGGTTGCCTAGCGACATGACGTTGTCCGTACCGTGGGAGTGCTGGGTTATGCCCATAGTGTACAGGATGGATGCCGGCTTCGAGGTAGCATACAGGCGTGCCGCCTCGACTATCTGCTGTCGCGGCACTCCGGTTATGCGCTCGACCGTGTCCAGGTCGAACTGCCGCAAGGACTCTTTCAAGGCATCGAGGTTCTCGCAGCGCTCCCTGATGAACTCCTCATCCGCCAGGTCTTCGTCAAGTATCACCCTGATCATCCCCATGACCAGCGGCACGTCGGTGCCCGGGTGCTGCCTTAACCAAATAGTGGCAAACTTGACCAGCGGTATCTCACGAGGGTTAGCTACAATAAGCTTGGCGCCCCTCTTCACTGCCCGTATTATCTGCAGTGCCAGCACCGGGTGCGCCTGGGTGGTGTTGGTGCCGATCGCCAGTATGCAAGCGGCATCGCCTATTTCCCTGATGGAGTTGGTCATCGCGCCGCTCCCGAAGCTCGTGGCCAGACCGGCCACAGTCGGGCTGTGTCAGAGGCGCGCACAGTGGTCGACGTTGTTTGTCTGCATCACCACCCGGGCGAATTTCTGCATCACATAGTTGTCTTCGTTGGTACACTTGGCTGAAGTGACCATCGCAAACTGGTCGCCCTTGTACTGGCCCAGCTTCTCGGCTATCAGGGCAAGCGCCTCATCCCACGTGGTCTCGACAAACTCCTCGCCCTTCCTCACCAGGGGTTTCGTCAGCCGCTCCGGGCTATGCACGAATTCAGCTATGCCATACCGGCCTTTTACGCATGCCTGCCCGCGGTTGGCCGGGCCCTCCGGGTCGGGCCTGGTCCTTATTATCCTGTCGCCCTTGAGCTCCAATATCAACTGGCAGCCGACGCCGCAGTAGGGACAAATGGTCTTTACGCTACGCTCCGCGACACCCTCCCACTTGCTTCCGCTATCGGTGAGCGCTCCCACCGGGCACACATCTACACAAGCGCCGCAAGACTGGCACCCCGACTCTATCAACGTGCCGTTCTTCGGGCCCGGCAGCTTGTAACCACCCCTCGGCACGCGTTCCAGTGCCGCCGCTCCGCGCACCTGGCTGCATACAGCCATACACAGGCCACAGTCGATACACAGGTTATAGTCACGGTCGAAGAATGGGCTATCCTTCTCTAAGATTATGCCACGGTACTTATAGCCCGGCACTGTCTCGCCTTCCAGGCCTATGTAGTCGGCCGCCTTTTGCAGTTCACAACGCTGGTTCTTGGGGCAGGTAACACAACGCTCCGTCACTCTAACATTGCGCAGGCATATATCGAAAGGCTTGCAGTGGACCTTGCGCCAGCAGGTGAGGCATGCATTCGGATGTTGCGCCAGTATCTTTTTGAGCGCCGCCAGTCGGGCCTCTCTCAGCGACGGCGAGTCTATATTGATGACCATGCCATCTGTGGCTTCCGTGAGGCACGCCTTTACCGGTTCCGGCCTGCCGGCAACCTCCACCACGCACAGGTTGCACGTGCCTGAGGGCTCAAGGCCCGGATGAGCGCACAGCGCCGGGATGTAGATACCGGCCTGTCTTGCAGCGTCGAGAATGGTCTGCCCCGGCTTGGCTTCCACCGCACGCCCACCGACGGACATCAAGACTGATGCAGACTTGGTCAACGTAGTCATTGGCTTCGATACTCCCGCCCAGATCCGAATATGGTGCCGCTTCTTGTACTCGGGCGCGGACACGCAATTCTATTTCGAGAGTAACTCAAGGGATGTACAAGAATTGCGACAAACCTTTTACCAACCACCCACATAGCATCCCATTAGAGTACATGATGTACAGTATATAGCATACATGACGTACAGTATACCTGACATTCTATCCCATTAGCTTCGCGATAGCAATTCAGCCGCCAGCAGTTATACCGGCGGGAGAGGCGCTACTCTCCCATTATCTGTACGACCAGGTCCCTGGCCCGGGGCCTGTTGTCGAAATCGACGAGCACTATCTGCTGCCAGGTGCCGAGGAGCAGGCTCCGGTTGGTGAAGGGTACCGTGAGCGATGGGCCGAGCAAAGACGCCCGGACATGAGAGTGTCCGTTCCCGTCACCCCAGGCACGGTCGTGCTGGTACTGCATCCCTTTCGGCACGGCCCGTTCCCACATGGCCTTGAAGTCTGCCAGCAGCCCCGGCTCATACTCGATGGTCGTCACCCCGGCAGTGGAGCCAGCCACGAAAACGGTAGCTGTCCCGCTCTCCACACCGGAATCGTGCACAGCCTGAACGACTCGTCCGGTGATATCAAGTATGTCACCATCGCCTTGTGTGTGGACCGATATGCGTTTGGTTACAACCATGGCTCGCCTCAGAGGGGAATGTGTCCAGCGGCAGAACTCAGTTCCATCGGGTAACATGCGGCCCAGCCCAACAGGCGGAGCCACACTATCTAGTTGAGGTAGCCCTTTACTTTCATCAGCTCGGCGTTCAGTATTGCGGCCCCGGCTGCGCCGCGGACCGTGTTGTGGCCCAGCACCACGAACTTGTAGCCCAGCAGCGGGCACTCCCTTATCCTGCCTACCACCGACGCCATGCTCTTTTCCACGTCACGGTCCATCTTGGGCTGAGGCCGGTTGTTTTCCTCGCGCAAGACTATGGGATGGTCGGGCGCGCTCGGCAGGTCCAGTCCTTTTAACGGGTTGAATGCCTTGAAAGCCGCCTTTATCTCATCTATGCCCGGCTTCTTCTCCAGCTTCACGGAAACGCACTCAGTGTGGCCGTCGTTCACGTTTACCCGGGTGCAGTGGGCGCTCACCGTTATGCTTGCGGGTACGAATTTTCCTTCGCCAAGCCTGCCCAGAAGCTTGAGCGTCTCCCGCTCCATCTTCTCTTCCTCGCCGCCGATGTAAGGTATGACGTTGTCCAATATATCGAGGGAGGCCACGCCGGGATAACCAGCTCCGGACAGCGCCTGCATCGTGGTCACGAACACCTTGTTCAGGCCGAACTGCATCAACGGTTTCAATGCGATGACCAAGTGGATCGTCGAGCAGTTGGGGTTGGTCACGATCATGCCCTTCCAGCCGCGGTTGCGCTTCTGGAAGGCAATCATCCCCATATGGTCGGCATTGACCTCCGGTATGAGCAGCGGCACATCCGGCTCCATGCGGTGGTTCCGTGAGTTGCTCGATACGACATACCCAGCCTGGGCAAAAGCCTGCTCTATCGGGCCGGCGATCTCGGCATCAAGCGCAGAGAACACAACCTGGCAATCGAGCCCTGGCACGCACTCTTTCACGACCAGATTGCCGATCGACTCCGGTATCGCAGTGGGAAGCTTCCAGCGTCCAAACATCGACTCGCCGTAACTTTTACCGGCGGACCTCTCAGAAGCAGCCACCTCGGTGACCTGGAACCAAGGGTGATTCCCTAGCAGTTGGACAAACCTCTGGCCGACCATACCGGTGGCTCCGAGTATTCCCACCTTGACCTTATTCATCTATATGTGCCTCCGGAACAATGGATGCTGCGATGGACTACCATTATCGTCATCTCTGTTCCTAGTGTCAACGACGCTTGGCCCAATGATATCCGAAGATACCTGTGAAGCACTCATAGATGTGGAATAATTACCATAGTAGCGCCGGACAGGACAAAAAAGCGAGAGGTCAAGCAAGATGAATTTGGGAGTCACGAATGGTTTCAAGATGGACATTCGTAAGGCCGGTAAAGAAGACATCGATGCCCTGTTGGGTATGGCCCTCTCGCTCTGGCCCGACGAGCCGAGAGACTATTTGAGGAAATCGCTCAAGAATATTCTGGCTTCGAGACGGCAGGCGGTTTTCGTATGCAAGAGTGAGGACGGGAAGTACGCCGGTTTCATAAACGTATCTACCCGAAGGGAATATGTCCCCGGCGCCACATCGTATCCGGTTGGGTATGTGGAAGGAATCTACGTCAGGCCAAAATACCGCCGGAAGGGTATTGCCAGAAAACTGATGGGGCTTGGAGAGAGATGGGCGGCGGACAAGGGTTGCGAACAAATTGGCTCGGACACCTGGTTATGGAATACCGCCAGTCAAAAATTCCACAAAAGGGTCGGATTCAAGGAGGAGGAAAGGGTGGTCTTCTATATCAAAAGACTTGAAGTCTCCCAATCCTGACGGATTGAATATTCGTTATAATTGGCGGGACAGCGCAAGGAGGTCGGGATGAAATCAATCACAAGGGCCATTTGTCTGGTTCTACTCCTAGCGTTAGGCGTGAGCGTGGGCGCATGCAATGCCGCCTCTGTTGCGTCGAACACCAGTACAAGTACCAGCGCAAGTTCTGGCGCCAGTACCAATACCAGCAATGAGAAGACTATCACGATTACGACGACGGTGACCTGGGCGGGACCCGGCACTTCGACGCCTGAAAATAGGACCACAACTACAACAGAGAAGACAGAAATGACCAGGACGCCGATGCCAGCTACAACAGCAACAAAGACACTGGCCAGCACTGCCACCACGAGCGTAGAGCAGGTTAAGTGGGCAGACCAAGGGTTCATATTTGTGGATGGACAGGGGACTTTCAAATACCAGCGTGTGTTTGAACCGGTTAACGAGGCGGTGGACTTTGGAGGAGTGGTCTTCTCTCCCTATGATTATGGTCAGGGGAAGACGGTATCTGGGCCAGTGGCATTTTCCCTGACAGCAAGTTTCCAGGACGGGACAACGGAACAGCTTTCCTACGTAGGGTTGGGTTCTTTGAGTAACGTGACGCTAAGGTTCACAAAACACAGTAATCCCAGGGCTGGTGTCATGCTTGCGTGGCAACAGATCGGAGGCAGCCTTCGCTCGGTGATGTACTTGTTGGTCAGTTCTTAGCCTGCAAGAGACGAAATTGTCAGCAGCGAATCCAGAAAAGCGCACCGGATAGCGTCACAATTTGACTCTCGCTGTCGGGCGGTCGTGCCCAGTATAATACGGCCGACTCTGTTCCTGTGGAGGACCGAAATTGGCCGGAAATGAGATACTGGGTTTCGTTGGCGGAGCGCTGACCTCGCTATCGCTCGTGCCCCAGGCCTGGCGGTTGTTCAGGCTGAAGAGCGCCCGTGAGATAAGCCTTCCGTTCTCTTCTCTGCTCCTGGCCGGCATAGCGTGCTGGTTGGTCTACGGAATATCGATGGGACTCATGCCAGTAATAGTATGGAACGCAGTATCGTTGGTACTGTCTTTTACTATGCTGATTGCCAAGTTGAAGTACGGCAGGTGATGAGGCCCTGGCCGACCGTGTCGAAGCGGGCCGGCAGGCGGATGCCCATGCACAATGTCTCTCGAACTATCTAGAGCCTCAACAACAGCAGGCCAACGGATAATGATATTATCATGGCTGCTAATATTCGCAGTGCGAGCTCAGGCGCAACAAGTAGCGCCTCGGCATCTAGCGGTTCTTTTCTTCCGTCGAGGTAGCTGATAGTCCCTTCAACCTGCAAGGTCTTACGCCGAATGGTCCTGGCATACGTGCTCAGCTTGCGTTGCGCCAGGCTCATCGCAAAACAGGCGATGGTCAGCAGTCCTGCCCCGGCACTAAAGCCCTCGGCGTTGGCCCAATAGGATGCGGCGAATGGAAAGGCACCCCATGCCAGCGCGAACCAGAAGTCAGTATGGAAACGCCCGTGGAACAATTCCAGGTTGTAAGCCAGTAAGACGAACGTTCCGGACCCCACAAACCACCACATTGAGTGCATTTGCGTGACCGATCCCCATATCCCTACGGACAGGGCTCCCAAGGCTCCGACTCCCGCCAGGGCCCAGAGTACCCGTCGCGGTATCTGCGTCTTGAGTGGTCTTCCCTTTAACTCGTCGAGTGCGTGCGCGCTCATTCCAACTGCCAGGAAAAAGGCTATCAGGCCCAATATCAGCCTGTCGATGCGGAAGCCCGGCGCCACTACGGCGCCCAGGACCACGTAGCTCAGGTGCCAGGCTGTGTAAGGCGGGTGGAGCAATGTTATATAATCCCGCCAGGCGCCAGCCTGAAGAGCGTAGAAAGCCGGCCTGCCCTGCGCCGCCATTTTCGACATCATTCAGCCTTCCTTGGTGCCCCACATGACGATGCCGCCGCCAAGCGATAGGCGTTGCGCCCGTACATCCGACATTCCGGCCTTTTTCCACATCGCGGCGATATGCTCCGGGGGATATAGCTTATAGAAATCTCGAATGCTGCGCCCCAGGAAACGGCCGACCCTGCGCCAACCGGGCGATAGTGGAATGGTCGCCGCCGGCAATACCGCGCCGGTGTAAACATGCCACAGGAGACGCACGAAGGCACTTTCCGGAACGCCAAACTCAAGGGATAGCATCTGGCCGCCGGGCTTCAGGACACGTGCCATCTCCGCGAGTGTAGCCTGCGGGTCCGGAACATAGCGAAGCAAATAGGAAAACACTACAACGTCGAAAGCCTCAGAACTAAAAGGCAGACTGTCTGCCGTGCCCCCGACAAGCTGAACCTGGCCATCCATCGAGCGCTTCCTGACGGCCGCAAGCCCGCTACGCAGCATTTTGAGACTGATATCCAGGCCGACCACCTGTGCATGCCTCTCTTCCGCTGCCTCCATCGCCACACCTGCGGTGCCTGTGCTGACGTCCAGCACAAGCGCTCCAGGTTTGCTATCCACCTTCGATACCAGCACCCGTCGCCAGCGAAGGTATTGAAACAGGCACAGCGCCTGCGCCCAGAGGTCATAGGAGGACGCAATGCCGTTGAACAGGTCACGGGCAAACCGTTGTCGGAGTGAGCTGCCGCCGTCCTCCAGACGCGCGAGGTATTTGTGGCCGCCCCTCTTGTCCTCCATTCACCCCATTATCCCATACGACGTAGCCGTGCACATAGCATTACCTGGATACGTTTATAGCCGGGAGACCATCGGATGCCCACATCGCCATGCCGCCATGAAGGTTCCACACGTCCCTGTACCCCAGACGCACAAGCGTTTTGGCCGCCAGAGCGCTCATGTGGCCACTGACGCAGTACAAGACAATTCGGGCTCCTTTGTCTTCAGGCAGCGATGAGATGTTCTGCTCCATGGTGTCGTAGGGGATGAACAGGTCCGTGCCAGGCAACTCGCCCTGGTAGGGCACATGCACATTGACAAGCAGGAAACGCTTGTCCTTCATCATTGAGTTTAGCTCGGCGGGCATGACATCAGTGAACCTGCCACCCTCCACTTCGATCAACTTCGTGCCGGATTGCGCTGCACCGCCACGCGAACAGCCCGCGAGAGTCACCGATACCGCGACGAGGGCTGCCATCGCAAGACCAAGGTATTTGTTCTTCATGCGTATTTCTCTAGATCCGTTCTCCAAATGATACTTCACAGAGCAAGACCAAGTCGAGGTACCTGCAACGCGATCCTTGGATCGTATTTGACCACGTAGACGACAAATGATAGCCTGTGGCCTTTAGGGACACAGGGCATCTCCAATGACCAAAGGCATACAGAAGATTTTCTCAGAGGTCTCACGGACCTACGAATTGGTCAACCATGTGCTGACCATGGGCCTGGACATCCCATGGCGCAGGCAAGCGGCTCGAATCGCAGTCAGCGACGGTGGGAGAAAATGGTTGGACATATGTACCGGGACAGGCGAGACAGCGGTCTACCTGGATCGTCTATCACGGGGCAAAGCTCATGTCGTTGCTCTCGATTTCACTCCGGGCATGCTTCGAACGGCCGCCGCCAAGAAAGAGACGGGGCGCATATCCTTTGTGCTCGGCGATGCCAGGGCCCTGCCGTTTGCGGACGCTTCGCTGGACCTCATTACGATTGCCTTCGGCACACGGAACATCAACATCAACCGTGATACCCTCCTGCGTTGTTTCAGGGACTTTACCAGGGTACTGAAACCCGGCGGGCGGTTCGTTAATGTGGAGACCAGCCAGCCGCAATCGAGGATAGTCCGGTGGATGTTCCATTCCTATATTGGGCTCGTCGTGCGGAGGATAGGCGGGCTCATATCCGGTTCATCTGCCGGGTACTCGTATCTGTCGCACACCATCCCGCGCTTCTACGACGCCGAGGATCTCGCTGATATCCTACTGGAGTCGGGGTTCTCCAGTGTAGATATTCAGAGGCGGTTCTTTGGTATAGCTGCCATACACGTGGCTTATAAATGACACCGGCCTTATTTTGTCTCCTGACCAGGAGACACCGCTGGCTTTCAGCAGCCCGGCTCACCCGGGTGGCCGCAACAGGACTGGCGTCTGCGAATCTTGATCAGGTTATTGCGCACTCCGAGGCGAAGCTTCTGGCGAAAGGGCATCGGACCTCTCCAATTGGTTATGGATGCGGGCAACATACCATTATCCTACATTGATCTCAGGGCAGCTACTCTCTTTTCAATCGGAGGATGAGTGGAGAAAAGACTGTTTAGCCAGCTCTCGTGGCCTTTGAGGGGGTTCACTATATAGAGGTGGGCCGTGGCCTTGTTGGCCACCTCCAGCGGCTCTCGGTCCCTGGAAATCTTCTCCAGCGCACTGGCCAGGCCTTCCGGATACCGTGTAAGAAGCGCCCCGGAGGCATCGGCCAGCAACTCTCTGCGCCGGGAGACGGCAAACTTGATCAACTGTGCGGCGATCGGCGCCAGAATGGCCATTAACAGGGCAACAGCCAACAAGATCGCACCGCCTGCACCTTCACCCTTTCCGCGGTTGCGTGGCCGAGCGCCGGCGCCGAACCATGTGAACCGGAGAAAGAAGTCCGCCAGTAGCGCTACCAGCCCCACGAGCATCACCACCAAGACCATGAGCCGCGTATCGTAGTTTTTCACGTGCGAAAGCTCGTGAGCAATGACACCTTCCAATTCCAGCCTGTTCAGCTTTTGCAGCAATCCGGTAGTCACGGCTATGCTGGCGTGTTTAGGGTCTCTACCTGTAGCAAAGGCGTTCGGTGCTGTGTCATCTATTATGTAAATTTTGGGCATGGGCAAGCCTGAGCCGATGCACAGGTTTTCCACAATCCTGTAAAGCTCGACGTTGTCCTTCTCGGCTATGGGCCTCGCCTCTGACATCGCTAGAACGAGCGATGATGAGGCGTAATAGCTTATGACGAGATAGATGGTAGACAGCACAAGAGCGATTATGCCAACCTCCCATCCAAGTCCCAGCGCCAGCCCAATGACCTCAACAAATCCGGACACGAGGAGCGCAAAAAGGAACATGAGAAGATAGGTGGCCCGCTTGGCCGACTCTATATGAGAGTAGATGGTGCGCGATTTCAACTGAAGCTTACCTTGACCTCAGCTCGACCCTCTTCACCGGCCTCGAAGAACTGTGATTCCTTGTAGCCGAAGGCATTCGCCAGGAATACAGTGGGGAACACCTTGATCTTAGTGTTGTATTCCATCACGTTGGTGTTGTAGAACTGGCGTGCGTAAGCTATCTTGTTCTCGGTGTCTGAAAGCTCCGACTGCAGCTGCTGGAAGTTTTCCGAGGCCCTTAGTTGAGGGTAGGCTTCGGCGACGGCAAAGAGCGTCTTCAATGCACCGGTCAGCTGATTGTTGGCCTCAGCAGCAGACTTGGCGTCGGTCGCGCCCATAAGTGCTGCCCGGGCCTTGGTCACGTTTTCGAATACCTGCCGCTCGTGTGCTGCATAGCCCTTGACTGTTTCCACCAGATTGGGTATAAGGCTTGAACGCCGCTTGAGCTGTACATCAATGCCCGACCAGGACTCCTGCACCCGCATCTTTGACTTCACCAGCCCGTTATAGGTCGCCCAGATGGCGATCAATAGGATAACGATTATTCCCAGTATTACCGCGAGGACAATAATCATCGGCGTACCTCCGCAGCTATTATGGCAATTTTAGCAGCATCGGCCCCTGGCAACAATACGCTATGTACCAGAGCACCCGCATGCATGCCTGATCATACCAAGAGAGTAAGACCCTCAGGCGGCGGTTACTTCTTCTGACTTGGGCGCATAACCGGATTTCTTCACGGCTTCTCGCAGCATCTCGACATCCGTCCTTGTGGGGTCGAACACTACCGTCGCTGTCTGGCTTGCTAAGTCGACGTTCATCTTCCTTATCCCGGAGACCTGCCGCAGCTTGGCTTCAACCGAAGCCACACAGCCACCTCAGTGCATACCCAGGTCTTTGAATACGACCTTTTTGTCTTTGCCTTCTTTTGCCGCAGAATCGTCTGCAGGCTTCTTCTTTCCGAATATGCCCATCTATTTCTCCTTTCAGTTTCCGGGCCTTACTCATAAGTCCAGTCAAACTGATGGCAATCTGAGTATACGTCTGCTTTCGCCTACCGTCAAAGGCTCTCAGGTGGCAACGCAGGCTGCCTGCTATAATATGCCAGATACATTAAGAACACATTAGACGATGAACGACAAGAGCCTGGAAATACTCGAATTCCCAAAGGTCCGCGAGATACTCGCGAGCCATACATCCTTTTCAGCCAGCCGCGAACTCGCGCTCGCCCTGAAGCCTTCATCAGACGCGGACGTGGTGTCCCTCCTTCTCAAGAGGTCGGCCGAAGCGAGGCATCTTCTCGCCTTGCGTCCGGGATTTTCCGTCGGTGCAGTGAGCGATATCAGAGAGACTGTCGGAATGGCGGCCAAGGGTAGGGTACTTCAGCCTGCCGAGTTGAGTACCATACACACCTCTCTTTTCGCTATAAGGAGCCTGCGCGGCGGCCTGGCCAAAGTGGCAGCAGAAGTGCCCAGACTGTGGTCCTTGGCCCGCGATATTGAACCCCTTCCTAGAGTAGAGCATGACGTCGAGCACTGTATTTCGTCGGCTGGAGAGGTCATGGACTCAGCGTCCGATAGGCTGGCTGACATCCGGCGTGCTTCCAGAGATGCACGTCAGAGGCTGATGGAGCATTTGGAAGCCATACTTCGCGCGCCAAGGAGCCGTAAGATCATCCAGGAACCCATCATCACCGAACGAGACGGACGCTATGTCATACCGGTCAAAGTCGAGATGCGCAAAGATATGAAGGGCATAGTCCACGACGTGTCTGGGAGCGGGGCCACGGTGTTCGTGGAACCGTTGGCCACAGCCGAACTCGGCAATGAACTGCGCCAGTTGGTCGCTGAGGAGAAGCACGAGGTCGAGCGAATACTGGCCTCGCTGAGTATGCTCGTGGGCGCACACGAAGAGGAGATAGAACGCGATATCGCTCTGGCCGCCGAGATAGACCTCGCGCTGGCCAAGGCCAGGTATGCCGATGCGGTGGTGGCGGTAGAGCCGATGGTAGCGCCTACCGGCCAGGCCGATTCGGCTGCAGAGACAGCACAACCTCCCGTGCTCAAGCTTGTCCAGGCCCGCCATCCATTGCTCAAGGGAAAGGCCGTACCGCTCAGCGTGGAACTGGGGCGCGACTACTCAGTACTGGTGATAACCGGACCAAACACCGGCGGCAAGACCGTATGCCTTAAAACCATAGGCCTGCTCACGCTCATGGCCCAATCCGGAATGCCGATTCCGGCGTCAGAGGCAAGCTGCATACCGGTGCTGGATGATGTTTTCGCCGACATAGGAGACGAGCAGAGCATCGAGCAGACGCTATCTACTTTCTCCTGGCATATGGGAAACATAGTTCGCATCATCCGCGGCTCGACCAGGCGAAGCCTCGTCCTCCTGGACGAGTTAGGCACGAGCACCGACCCGGCAGAAGGGGCAGCGATGGCAAAAGCCATACTGCTCCATTTCAGAGAACAGGGCACGCTCGCCGTGGCCACGACGCATTTCCACGACCTCAAAGTGCTGGCTCAGGCCACTCCTGGCATGCGCAACGCATCACTGGATTTCGACCCGGTAACGCTCAAGCCCACATACCATTTGACATTAGGGGTGGCCGGAGGGAGCAACGCCATGGCCATTGCCGCACAGATAGGATTGCCGGAGCAGATCATCGCCAGGGCAAAGGAGATGCTGGGCCACGGCTCGCAGGAAATGGAAACGCTCACACGCGAGCTCATGGCGGAAAAACAACGCGTCAGTAGGTTAGCCGAAGAGATGGAGAAGGAAAGGTCACGGGTCTCCGAAGAGCTAAGACAATCCGAAGCTAAGCTGCAGCAACTCAAAGAGGAGCAGGAAAAGGCCGTGCGGGAAGCCAGGGACAAGCTGGTACTGGAGATGGCCGGACTGCAGAAGGAAGTCCGGCAGACGACCTCGGAATTGAAGAAAACTCGGTCCAGGGAGAAGGTCGAGCAAGCTCGGAAGGCTCTTTCTATTGCACGCGGCAGGTTGGACGCCCAAAGGGTACAAGAGCGTCAGGAAATGAAAACCGAGCCTGTCAGGCGCCAGGTCGCGGTAGGCGACAAGGTATGGCTGGCAGATGTTCGCGTGTGGGGTACTGTCCTCTCCTTGAACCGCGAGGAAGGCGAGATTGAAGTCCAGGTGGGCAACGCACGCCTGAGGGCAGGCATCGAGGAAATAGAGAGACTGGAGCCAGCCGAAGACAACAGGCCCGCCGTGGCACCTGTATTCAGAAGACACCTCGCCGTCAGGCCGGCTTCACTGGAGCTTGATCTACGTGGCAGACGGGCGGACGCGGTGGAACCGGAACTGGATAGCTATCTCAACGATGCTTTCCTTGCCAATCTATCGCGCGTCCGCATCATACACGGTGTGGGCACAGGAGTGGTGCGCCAGATCGTGCGCCAGCTACTATCTTCACATCCGCTCGTCAAGTCCTACCGGCCCGGTGGCAAAGAAGACGGCGGCGACGGGGTCACGGTGGTCGAGCTGACGACTGCGGCATCGTGAACCTGCCGGAACGGCTTCAGGTTCGGGAGGTTCAGTCGTGACCTTGTGCCTTCGTATATAATCTCCTGCGATGCTCGTCCCTAAACAGCGCCGCCTCAGTCGCGCCATAACACTCGACCTGCTGGCTCAATTCACCAGAGAAACCGGGCTCGCGATAACCATATACATGCCGGCAGATATAACCCTGTCCTATGCCGGAGGGCTTCTGGCCGCCGTTCCCGGGGCCAAAGCCGTGGCCGAGGATATACTCAAAGCTGTGGCAAACTCCACCACCGGCGCCGCGCTATTCTGGGGAGAGCGGCATAAGTGCCTGTTCTCGCCCCCATTTCCTCTCGCCGCGGAATCCGTCCAGGAAGGCTACCAGGTGGCACCGTTGCGCTCCATGCTTGAACGGGAGTTGATCGTTGCCGTGGTCATCGTGCGGATGGGAATGTACGGTATAGGCGTGTTCCGAGGTGAGGACCTGCTGTCGAGCAAAGTGGGCACAGGGCTGGTGCACGGCAGGCACCGGCAGGGGGGCTCATCCGCCCACAGGTTCGAGCGACACCGTGAGAAGCAGATAGAATACTTCTTCTCCAGGGTATGCACGCATGCCCAGGAGAATATCGAGCCATACGTCAGGGGACTGGACTACGTCGTATACGGCGGTGAACGAAACACCATACGGTCGTTCCGAGAGCACTGCCGGTTTTTGTCCATGACAGATAGCCGGGTGCTTCCGCGGCTCTTGAACGTGCGCGAGCCACGGCAAAACGCCCTGGAGCAATCAATAGCTGATGTGTGGTCCAGCACAATGATAAGCTGGCACGAGCAAGCCACGTGTTAGAGTCGCACCGGGCACAAGGAGAGCGACCGACACTACCAGTGCAGAGCTGCTCACCGCCTTCGTAATACCAAAGTTCATAACGCCCTCAAGGGTCAGCAATGGACTGGGAGACACTGACTTAAGTGTAGCATTACGTTCAGAGTAGCATGAAGTGTATGTAATGCAAGAATACTCCTCCTTGACGGTAACAGCGTAACGGCTGTAGTATAATGGCAATAAGTGCAGGCGCGGCAGAACACCGGCGCTGGGAAACTAAAGCATGTCGCAATAGCCCTTGTCGTGCGGTATATCTTCGTGGCCGTCGTCCTACCTCTGGGGGAATTAGGTCGTTTTGTTCGTCATGGCTTTGAAAGGATCACCAGGCTTGAATGAATGGACCAAGGACAAGAGGAGGTTCAATGAGTAAAGCAGAACTGAGCAGTAATCAGACGGGCGAAACGCCTATGAACGACGACGTATGGCTTCATTCCGCCTGCGAGATGTGCTATTCCAGCTGTGGCATCCTTGTTCATCGGGTAAACGGAGTCGTGGTGAAGATCGAGGGCGATCCCGAATGCCCTCATAACCTGGGCAAGCAATGCGCCAAGGGACAGGCGGCCATAATGACCCTGTACGACCCAAATCGCGTTAAGACTCCCCTCAAAAGAACGAACCCTCAGAAGGGCATAGGTGTGGATCCCAAATGGGAAGCAATTAGCTGGGAAGAGGCCCTTAACATAGTTTGTGAAAGGCTAAAGAAGGTTAGAAACGATGACCCAAGTAGGCTTATAGTCAGTGAGTGGGATGGGAGCTGGGGATTCTTGACAAAGGCCTGGCAGCTTGCTTTTGGCCGTCGAGAGCCGACAAATCTGGCGACCGCTGCGCGCTGTGGGGCTGGTTTACACTCAGTAACCTACCTCGTTAATGGAACCTTCCATAACGATGTCGATCTTGAGTACTGCAATTATTGCATATTATGGGGCAGTCAAATGGGCTTTCTAGCCGGGCTCGGCCCCATGCCTATGGCCCGAAAGATGGCCGAAGCACGGGCGAGAGGCATGAAACTTGTGGTTATTGATCCGAGATGTAGCACCCCGGCAGCCAAAGCAGACGAATGGATACCTATCAGGCCTGGCACTGACGGCGCCATGGCACTAGCCATGCTCAATGTCTTGCTTAACGAGCTAGGGATTTATGATCGCGAGTTCATAAAAAGGCACACCAACGGTTGCTATTTGATAGGGCTGGACGGTCGTTATGTAAGAGACAAGGAGAACGGCAAGCCCTTGGTATGGGACAGCGTAGAGTCGAAAGCCAAGACCTTTGATGCCGAAGTGAAAGATTACGCCCTTGAGGGAAGTTACTCGGTTGACGGCGTTGAGTGCCGACCAGCCTTTCAATTACTCAAGGAGCAAGTGAAAAAGTATACCCCGGAGCAGGTGTCTTCTATAACTACTGTGTCCGCCGCCACAATTCGGCGGATTGCTCAAGAATTCGGTGAAGCAGCGAAGATAGGTTCTAAGATCGTAATTCAAGACAAGGAGCTTCCCTACCGGCCCGCTGGCATCATTTACTACAAGGGTATTGTAGCGCGTAAGCAAGCAACATGGCAGGAGTTGAGCATCCTGCTTCTGAATCTGGCGGTGGGCAGCTTCTACGCCCCAGGAGGATACAGTGGCATCAATCTGTTTGGCCCTTCGGGCAGGTGGGAGCCCAGACAGAGCAAAGATGGACTTGTGGTGCCTGCCGACAAAATAACGCACTTCGACCCCTATGCCCCCAGAACAGAATCCCCCCTGGGAGGGATCGGAAATCTTCTGACACTCGGGGACGGCCCGGGCCAAATGAGATTCTATAGTATTGCTGACTCAGAAAAGTACCAACTAGCGGTAAAACCGGAAGTCGCGATCATCTGCCGGACTAACTGGGCACAAGCTCGAGAGAATAAAGAGGACGCAGCCAGGCCTTTGCTAAACATTCCCTTCGTGATTTCTTTCGCCACCGTCTTGGATGAGACCGCCGAATTTGCTGATGTGGTTCTGCCGGACACTGCTTGTATGGAGAGGTTGGTTCCGTTTCCGAACAGCAGGCAACAAACGCATATCATGCCGGCTACAGGCCACTTCTATTGGGGAATGGCACATCCCTTGCTGCGGCCAGCCGGTGAGGCCAGGCACTGGTGTCAGGTCCTGGTAGAAATAGCCGACAGGATGGGGTTCTTGGATGATCTCAACAGTCGAGTGAACCTTGCCATTTCCAACACAGCCTATAAGCTTGAGCCAAACAAGAAATATAGCATTGAGGAGATAACGGATCGAGTTGCAAAGTCAGAATTCGGTTCCGATCATGGCCTTAAGTGGTTTGCGGAGCATGGATACCTACGGGTTGGAAGAAGCGTAGAAGAGAGTTATCCGATCGCCGATTTGAAACCCAGGGTCCCGATGTACTGCGAGCACTTTGTTCAAGGTACCGAAGAAGTCAAGAAGACAATAGAAGAACGCCATATCACGTGGTGGGACATGTCGGATTATGCCGCTTTGCCAAGCTGGAGACCAAGCCCGGCATACGCCAGGCGGCTATCCACGGAATATAACCTATTCTGCATAAATTACACGGATCCACTAACGTTCAAAACTATTACACCTGAGAACGCCTGGCTAAACGAAGTAGCTGAGCGTCATTTCCGACTGCATAGAATAGAAGTTAGTGCTGAAGCTGCCAAGAAGAGAGGGATCAAGGATGGCGACCTTATTTGGGTGGAATCCGTAGCCGGGAAGGTCAAGGGGAAGGCCAGGGTGACCGAATGCATCCATCCTGAAGTGGTTGCAATAGGCGGTACCTTCGGAAGTTGGGCGAAGGGAAAGCCGATCGCAAGAGGAAAGGGCGTTCACCACAACAGTCTAATCCCTGTGAGCGACGACCGGATCGATGTACTTTCCGGGGCTATAGAGGATTGCATAGAGGTAAAGGTCTATAAAGCGAAGGAACAAGATGTCTAGACTTGGTATGGTGATAGATTTGAAAACTTGCATAGCCTGTTATGCCTGCGTAGTAAGCTGCAAGGTTGAAAACGGTACACCGCCCACAGTTTTCTGGGCTAAGGTGCTAGAAAGAGAAGAGGGGAAATACCCCACTGCAAGAAGAATTATACTGCCTGTGCTTTGTAACCATTGTCAGGATCCACCCTGTCTTCGTGTTTGCCCCAGTGGGGCGACCACCAAAAGAGAGGACGGCATAGTTTTGGTGGACGCAAAGAAGTGTGTCGGCTGCAAAGCTTGCATGACAGCCTGCCCTTACGATTCCCGGTATTTCATTAAAGAAATAAGGGGTTACTTTGGAGAAGACCTTGTACCCTGTGAACGTGTAAGTTATCAAAAACATCAAGAAGGTGTTGTGGAGAAATGCACCTTTTGCGTAGAGAGGGTAAAGAAAGGATTAGAGCCAGCCTGCGTGCAGGTATGTCCCGCTAGTTGCCGGCATTTCGGGGACCTGGACGACCCCAATAGCGAGGTATCCCGTTTGCTAAAAGCAAGGTTATCCTTTCAGCTTCTTCCCGAAATAGGTACTAAGCCCTCGGTATATTATTTGACGTAGAGGGGTGAATGCGATGGCAAGACCGTTGGAAGAGTTCGCTTTGACCGCAAAACGGCAAAAGGCGTGGGGTTGGCCCATAGCCGTTGCTCTTTTTCTGGCGGCAGTTGGGAGCGGCTTATTTCTGATCTCTCTCTTGGTGGAAAGGGTTATGGGAGTGCCCTTCGATTTTGGCCTTATTTTGGGAATAGGGGTTGGTGGAATAGCGACGAGCGCGGCTTTCGTCTTCGACCTGGGGCGCAAAGGGAGATTCTGGCGCGTTTTGCTCCGGCCGGGCAAGTCCTGGATCAGCCGCGGGATAATCCTGATCAGCATGTTTGTTATTTTTGGCCTGCTATATGCCGTCCCCGGTTGGTGGAGCTGGTTACCCTGGACAAAGGAGACCGGGCTGGGGCAGGCTCTAATGGTAATCGCGGCTCTGGGAGCCTTTGGGACAATGTTCTACTCAGGCTTTGTCTTGTCATATTCCTTAGCTATCTCCATCTGGAATACCAACCTGCTTCCGATATTGTGCGTTGCCTACGCCTTTTTGGCGGGCATAGCAATGATGTTTATCATGAATTCTGCTTTGGGCGAAGGCGGCATCAATTTCAGCCTGCTCAAAGTGATGGAAATGTCGCTGATCATCTTTACTATGGTCCTATTCTTCGCTTATCTAATGACCACAGGCTACGCCGGAACAGCCTCAAGAGAAGCTACTATGCTCCTGGTCAAGGGTAGACTGGCCTGGGTTTTCTGGGGTGGAGTGATCGCTATCGGCTTGCTACTTCCGCTATTGATCACTGGCTACACCTACATCAATTCGGACATCGGTGCGCCTTCTGTGGCACTATTAGCCACAGCCGGAGTTCTGGAACTCTCTGGCGGTCTGCTTTTTAGATACAGCTTACTGAGGGCAGGGGTCTTCGCTCGAGTCGCATGACCCTAAACTGAAACCAAAATGGAACGCTCATACCTGCTCGGGCTGGGGAGCTACCCAAGCGGGGAGTGTACGAAGGGGCTGCGCCCCTTCGAGCAATAGAAACAATGCGCCTTTCGCTCTGGAATCAGTATGGTAGCTTCGGGAAGCAAGCACAAGGCGAAGACGTTTCTCCGTTTTAACGCTCGTGCATGCGTTACAAGAGTAAAGACCGGGGAGGAGTAAGTGGGCCTTTATGGGTATGCTGGCAAGATCCTTCGAGTGGATCTCGACAAGGGACAATTTAGCTTTGAGCATGAAGACCCGACCACATTAAGGAAGTACCTCGGCGGCGCGGGCCTCGGAACAAAAATCCTGTACGACGAAGTTCGACAAGGTGTTAAGTGGTCCGATTCCGAGAACCGCCTGGTCCTCTGCTCCGGCCCATTGGGGGGCGTGGCAAAGGGGTCAGGCAACTTCTCTGTCATCACCAAGGGCCCATTGACTGAAGGCGCCACCTCTACCCAGGCTAACGGGTATTTTGGAGCCTATCTGAGATTTGCTGGCTTCGACGGTATTATTATCCAAGGCAAGGCAAAAGGCCTGAGTTACCTGTACGTGCATGATGGCAAGGCTGAACTCAGGGATGCAAGCCACCTCGCCGGTAAAGATACGTGGGAAACGGAAGACCTGATTAAGCAAGAATCAGGCACTAGCCAGCAGGCGATGACCGTCTTTAGCATCGGCCCAGCAGGAGAAAACCTGGTGAGGTTTGCTGCACTGGTCGGCGATCGCGGTCATGTGGCTGGCCATAACGGCGTGGGAGCAGTCATAGGCTCGAAGGACCTTAAGGCCATTGCCATCGCCCGCAGCAAGGTCAGGATCAACGTCTTTGATCCTCACCAGCTTTCTAGTTTATGCAAGAAGATGCTTGACACCATCAAGGACGATGCCTTGTGGTCACGGACCTATCATTGGGGAACTTTAACGTTCTTGGTAGCAGGCGCCGCCGCTGGCAATGTCGCCTTCAAAAACTACACTATGCACGGGTGCCCTTTGACCAAAGAGCAGCTCAAGACTTTTGACGCACTATATCTCAGGCAAAAACTCACTCTTGTCAGGCATCACCCTTGCTGGGCTTGCCAGATGCACCACTGTGACATAATACGCATACCTGACGGACCATATGCGGGACTTGAAGGCGAAGAGCCGGAGTACGAAGGGTATGCTGCGATGGGAACCCAGATAGGTAACTATGACGGTATGGCGGCTACCGCTCTCTCCAACGAGGTTGACCGTCTTGGCCTTGAGATGAACGAGACCGGCTGGGTACTCGGCATGGTAATGGAAGGTTACGAGAACGGACTGCTTAATAGAAAAGATACCGACGGGCTGGAGATGACCTGGGGCAATGTGCAGGCGGCACGAGCCATGATAAATAAGATCAGCCGCCGCGAGGGGATAGGCAACATATTGGCGGAAGGTGTGATGAGGGCGTCTCAGAGCCTCGGTAGAGGAATGGCTGAACTTGCCATTCACAGCAAGCAAGGCAACACACCGCTAAGTCATGATCATAGGAACAGCTGGTCTTATCTTTTTGACACTTCGGTCTCGGACACCGGCACAAACGAATTGCATGTTCAGCCGCGAGCAAGCTGCATGGGATTGAACGAGCCCACCCCGTACTCCCCTCCAGAGATCGCCAGCTTCATCGCAAAGGTGAGGGGAGTTACTCCCTTCATTGACTGCCTTGGCGTGTGTCGTCAAGCCAACCGGGAAGTCCCTGAGTTATTGGTGGGCATGCTAAACGCGGTCACTGGTTGGGACTTCACCTGGGAAGAGGCCATGCAGGTAGGGCTGCGCGTTGTCAACCTTTTCCGGGCCTTTAATGTCCGTCACGGCTACAAGCCCGACGCGGAGGCTCCTTCACCACGCTATTGCTCGATACCTGTGGACGGCCCGGCAAAGGGCAAAGATATCACCTCAGAATTGGAAAAGATGTCGGAAGTTTTTTACCGCGAGATGGGCTGGGATCGCGCTAGCGGCAAACCATTACCTGAGACCCTCCGCGGACTCGACTTGGCCAGCATTGTGCCTGACATTTGGGCCGTCTCTAGAAGAACCACAGGTGACTTCGACACTCGCAGTCCGACGCCACAAAGCGGGGCAGGATAACACCAATTTGTATGGCCCGGTTCACCACGCGCCCGTCAGTCCCTCGCTTCGGTGACCTTAGCTCCAGCCGGAACGTAACGCGACCAAAGTTTGAACAGGTCGGTGGAAGTGCGCACAAAACCGAAAGTCATCCTGATGTTCTGCAGCGTGGCCTCATGGAATTCCTTAGAACGTGCTGCTGTGCAGTCGCTCAAGAAGACGACGTTGTAGTCCATCATGAATGCCTGCCGGGCGGTGGACTCTACGCATGTGTTGGTGGTGACTCCGCTCATGATGACAGTCTTGACCCCGGCGTTTCTCAGCACCAGATCTAGGTTAGTGCCAATAAACCCGCTGAATCGGTACTTGACCACCACGCGCTCGTCTGGCAACGGCGTTATCCTATACAATTGAGCGCCCCAACTGCCTTCCTCGCAGAGGTTTGGTATATCTCCATTCTTGTTCACCCAGGCCTCGGAGCGCGTCCACCTGGTGTGCCCAGTGCGAATGAAGATGATTGGCACCTTTGCCCGCCGTCCCTGGTCAACGAGGTTGACGATGTTCGGCACCACGCCCATCATAAGGGAAACATCAACCCCTTTCTTGGCCACTCCGCCTTCCGGATGACAGAAATCGTTCTGGATGTCGATAACCAGCACCGCAGCGTTTCTTGGGTTGACCATCTCCTCTAAAGTGAGCATCACGACCTCCTACGTCTGGTTTTCTCATATCAACCCCCTCGAACCGCCCCGTTTCCTCTTGAGTCTTGCCGCCAACGGCAAGTCAGCTGTTGCGTGCCTCTCTCGGCAGCACCTGCTGGGCATTTTTATTTGCTCAACCGCTATAGCACCGGGTCAATGCTTGTCGAATGCGGCGATGAAAGCGGCCTCCTGAGCCGCCATATACTGTTCTTTCATCTCATTCTGCTTTTTTATTAACAGTCATGATACTCTCTGCCGCTCTCTATTTGCAAACTTTTGATCGTAGCTTCATACTGGTGCCATCTACTGACCAGAGGCCGTCCTTTTTCTTTCCCCCATTAACGTTTCAGGCTACTTCGATTTGAATTGGTATCGCCTCATTGACATGCCTTAAACTGTGTAGTAACATTCTTGCCATGGCCCCACCATCTATTTCATACTTTGTTTAAGGAGGCTTTGCTGGCATGAAGGCGGAAGCCGTTAGTGCTCCGCTTTCAGGCACGAAGCAAGGAAGGAGGCACCGAGAAAGTCTTTAATTTGCTCTGCCGTCGGTTCCTCTTGAGCACCGGAGGCCGAGCAGCAGATGAGGTTACAAGATGAGGTTACAAGAAGACACCTAGGGGAGGATAGATTATGAAAAGAATATTGACGGTCACCTTATGCTTCGTCTTAGTAGTGTTAGCTCTCGGTTGTTCCAAAGCCTCTGTTACCACAACTCAAAAACCAACGACATCTTCTTCGGCTGCACCAAAGACGACAGCCACAACCTCGGCACAGACAACGGCAAAGACGACATCGGCTCCGCCGCCCACTTCGGCAGCACCAAAGACTACTGCTCCGGCAACAACCGCGCCTCAGCGGGGCGGAACCCTAAAGATTATCTTCGCCAGCGCCCCGTCAGTCCTGGGCTACCCGGCAAAAATGGGCGTCTTCGATTGGTTCAGTGCCGAACCTGCTCTGGAGAGTCTTGTGGTGCGGACCACCAAGCTTAATCCCGGGCTGGCTACCGACTGGAAGCCCGGACCAGACGGCAGGTCCCTTATCCTTAACTTGAGGAAAGGCGTCAAGTTCCATGACGGCACTGACTTCAATGCCGAGGCTGTTAAGTTCAACATCGATTTGCTGAAGCAAGAGAAAGTAACCGACGCCGGCGTTATAACCTCGGCTGATGTCCTGGACACATATACGGTGCGGTTGAACCTTGTCGAGTGGAACAGCGCTCTCCTGGATGCGTTGTCATTCTATGCCTTTCCCATGATCTCACCCACTGCGGTCAAGACCAAGGGCGTTGACTGGGTTAGGGTCAATCCTGTTGGCACCGGGCCCTTCAAGCTAGCCAGCTTTCAGCGCGACGTGTCGGTCAAATACGAAAGGTTCGCAGATTACTGGGACAAGGGCAAACCGTATCTGGATGGCATCGAAATTCGGTATGTCGCGGACCCACTGACCGCGCTGGCGTCATTCTCAGCCGGTGAAGCCCAAGTCTACTTCGGTACCGCTTCCGCCAACCCCAAACCGCCTGCTGATGCAGCCCAAAAGGGGTTCCGGGTGGATACTGTTCCTTCAAACGTCGCGGGGCTTATGCCTGATTCCAGGAACCCTGACTCTCCATTTGCCGATAAGCGGGTGCGCCTAGCCCTGCAATACGCTGTGGACAATGCTGCTATCGTCAAAGCAATAAGTTACGGGCAATGGTCGGTAGCCACCCAGGTACAAGGCCCCAGCAGCCCGGCCTACAGCAAAGATATCAAACCATATCTCTTTGACCCGGCAAAGGCCAAGCAGCTACTTTCTGAGGCAGGATATGCCAACGGGTTCAAAACCCGCATCCTGGCAACGTCACGCTATGCCAACAGAGATGCCCTCGTCGCGCTCCAAGGCTACCTCAAGGGTGTAAACATACAGGCCGATATCGAGATGGTGGAGATTGGGCCGTGGGAGGGCTTGCGAAAAGAGGGGTGGAAGAATGGTCTCATGCACGCCACATTCCTGAATTCAAACGGGCCCTTTGCCGGCGACCTGCGACGGCTGTTCCCTGCCGATTACACCTTCTATCCCTCAACACAAAGGCCGCCAGGTTACGGGGAGTTGGTGAGCAAAGCTATATCGGCCACCGACGCGGACGTAGCGGCCAAGCTGAACCAGGATCTCAACAAGTTGCTTTACGACGAGGTAATGTGGGCCAGCTACTGGCACACGTCCATGTTTGGTGCCAAGTGGCCTGAGGTCCATGATGATGGCATGGCTACATCTCAAACTACACGATGGTTACCAGGAGACGCCTGGCTGAGCAGCAAAAAGTAGCCGGCACTCCTGAAAGTAACATCTTACCAGGACACACCCCGAATTATGCCGGAGCAGGCCAGAGGTTCGGGGTGTGTCCTTTTGTCCATGAGCCAATCCCCCGGCTGTCCCTAAATGTAACCCTCATAACCGCTCAGGCAGAACTCCAGCCCGAGAGGGGAGTGAACGAAGGGGCGCAGCCCCTTAGAGTAATACAACCCCTCTCCCACCTGAACGTAGCGAAGGTAGGGAGAGGGGATCACAGGGGTGTGGGCTCCTTAATACAAACAGTTCGCCTTTCAGTTTGGAATCAGTCCAAAGTCTTGAGAGAACTAATTCGCCTTTTTCAACTTCAATAGACTGCCCCACTTTTGGAGTACCCTGTTTTGCAGCTCGGCACTCGGGATGACTAACCTGTGCCAGCTTGGGTCCCACTCCACAGGGCGGCAGGCGTCGATAACGGCAGCAGTTTTGTAGGTCGCCTTCAAAGGCATGATCGGGTAGCCAGCGCTAAAGGCAAAACGTGAGGGATCGATCTGGGACATGTGACTGCTCCAGCAGTAATCCAAAACTTGTATTGCTCGCTTGGCATCAGTCCTGGTAACCGTTGCCCAAATTACATCATTGAGCACAGTAGGATCGATCTCCTCATCCACTACGATGACCCAGTTGCCTAGATAGTTGCCGGCATGGCATTGGGAAGCGATCAGCCCTGCCTGACGAGAATGGCCGGCATAAGAATTGCGGATAGAGACGACCGTGAGGTGGTGGCCAAAGAAACAACCTACGCCTTTTATCTCCCTCACCCCGGCTTTTTCAAGCTGATCCCATATCAGAGCAGCCTTCTGAAACTCCTGGGGCAGTTCTCCCTTACCAGGAGGATGGTATTGTGGAGGTCTCGCCGTAATAATGGGGTCATTTCGGTGGTAAAGACCTTTGACCCTGACCACGGGCAGATTCCGGGGCTCACTATAGCCGGTGCCTTCTCCGAAAGGCCCTTCCATTGCCATATCCCCCGGCGGGATTTCCCCTTCGATAGCGATTTCGGCCCTCGCCGGAATCGGCAGGCCGGTGAATTGTCCTTTGATCACCTCTTCCGGCGACCCTTTCAACCAACCCGAATAATCGAACTCGGTCAACCCATCTTGATGGGTCATGTGGGCTCCGGCAGCGAGATAAAGCGATGGGTATATCCCGAACACAGCAACAATGGGGCAGGGGTTTCCCTGGCGAAGGTACTTGTCTTTGATGATATAGCTGTCTTTCCCCTCCGAGATGTGGATTCCCAGGGTCGCCTTGTCATGCACCTGCATCCTGAACATGCCGAAATTGATACGGCCGGTCTCGGGGTCCTTGAGTATTTGGATCCCCTCTGTGCCCAGATATCTTCCCCCATCTTCCTCATGAAGTTTGGGAACGGGGAATTTCCACAGGTTCACATCCTTCCCGATGGCAACGTTCTCCATAATGGGACCATCGCTCACCCATTTGACCGGCACTGATTTGAATTCCTTCAAATGCTCTTTCCAGGCTTTGGTCAGTGCTAACCCCTTCCCCTCCGCCGACCAACCGGTGGCAAGGGAGAATCGTTGTCCTGATCCGCCCACCATGTTCACCAAGGTCCGAAAGCCGGCGGGGTAGCCGGCAAATTTGTCCATAAGCACTGCGTTCGAAGACATAAAACAGATGGCCCCCACTTCTCCGTCCCAGTTCACGTTGTCAAGGCGGGTAAGTTCTCCTGCTTGATCAACAGCATTGATGAACTGCCTCAAGTCCGTGTACGACATTTTCGACTTCCTCCTTATTTCTATCCGTATTTCTATCCGTCAGCTATTTGCTGAGCCACACTTTGAAACTCCCGTGGTTGGGCCTTGCGACACTCTATAGCAGACGGAGGCTAACAACAAAGAGCTGTTGAGATCACTATGGCAGCCAGAGTCTTCTTCATGTATCCTCCTTCATTACTCCGTTGTGGCAGGAATTGGTCTCGCTGTTGTTGAGTCCTGATGTTTACCCAGTAAGCTCCCCCACTTGGCCTGCACCTTATTCCTTAAATCAGCTCCATATTCCACGTTACGCTTTAATTTAGGGTCCCATTCAACAGGCCGGCACGCGTCAATGACGCACCTTGAATTATAGACAGGAGCTATAGGTATCGGGTTTTTCTTTTCTTCGTAGGAAATCGCGGAGTCCATGCGGTCGCTCCAGCAGTACCTTGTGATGTCGATAGCCCTCTGCGGGTCGGCCCTCCTCATGACAGCCCACATGACGTCGTCGATATCGTACGGATTAATATCCTCATCCACAACAATAATGTATTTGCCCAGGACTCCACCGGCACGGCAATGGGTCGCCAAATGGCCGACCTGCCGGGCCTGCCCGGCGAAGGTGTTCTTGATAGAGATAACCGTCAGGAATTTCGTGTATCTGGCCACACCCTTAATACCTCTGGCCCCCGCCATCTCCATCTGTTGCCATAGCACGCCCGAGGCCATTGTCTCACCTCTCAGGCCCGGCTCTCCAGGCTGGCGGTATGTGCTCGGCGGGCGTGTAGCGACAGTCGGTGAGGAGACCGTAAGTATCGGGTTATTCCGATGCATTAGCCTTTTCACCCGGATTACGTGAGTTTCCCTTGGCTCGCTATATCCTGTCCACTCTCCGAACGGTCCCTCCAAAGCCATGTCGCCGGGGACTACCTCTCCTTCTATGGCAATCTCTGAGTTGGCAGGGATAGGCAGGCCGGTCAGTTCGCCTTGGACAACTTCGACGGGCTCGCCTCTAAAGCACCCAGCGTAGTCATACTCTGACATCCCTCCATAGCTGGACGTTTCGATACAGGAGGCAATGAGAATTGACGGGTCAATCCCTAGAACTGCAGCAACGGGGCAAGCCTTACCCCGCTTGTGATATTGCTCAATAATCTGTGCAGTATCTTTACCGTGAACAATATGCAAGCCCAGCCTGTTGTGTCCATGAGCCTGCAGCCGGAACGTGCCGAGATTGATCCGGCCTGTATCTAAATCTCTGGTTATGATGGTATCGTCAGTACCCGCATATCTGCCGCCGTCCTCCGGATGGATCTTGGGAATAGGGAACTTGAAGACATCGACATCTTTTTTCTCTTGTACATTCTCAAGAACCACGGCATCAGAAACCACCTTCGGAGGCATAGCATGTATGCTTTGCAGTCGCTCTTTCCACTCCTTGGCCAGGGCGTTTTGTCGATTGGATGTCAACATGTTAACTGCCAAGAGCCACCTTTGGCCTTTAACCATGTGAATGAGCATCCGGTAGCCATGGGGATAGCCGGGAAAGTCGTCGAACAAAATCGCGTCAGGGCACATCTCGGCGAGAGCACCAACCTCCAGGTCCCAACTGACGCCACTCAATTTGGTCAGTTCTCCCATCGAATCTAGTTGCTCAACGTATTCTCTCAAGTCTTTAAACCCCATGGCCAGTCCTCCTTCGAACCACTTAATCTGCCCCTTACTTACTAATGAATAAGACTTTCTTCAATCCGCGTGACAGTAATACGAGTTCCTATGATACATACTCATACCGCTACTGTCAATGCGAGAGGCAATAGGTAATACAGTCCCCTCTCCCACCTGAACGTGGCGAAGGTAGGGAGAGGAGACTACAGGGGTGTGGGCTCCTTAATACAAACAGTTCGCCTTTCACTCAAACACCTAACTCCCGCGTGTCTTTCGCAAGCGCTATAATTGATTGACAGCCGTTTAAGTGTTGCTTATTATTGCGACACGACAGGGGGGTGCTCCTATTAATACAGGTTTTGGTCGCCGAATTGTATTCACATCGCTGGTGCTGGCCTTGTTGGTTTGGCTCACAATAGTGCCCGGAGCGGCCGGTGCAGAGGCTGTGCCGGTCCGCATCTCTTCCTTCGAGATCAGCACTGTGGACGGCAAGTCGGTCAAGGACGCACCGCTGATGGCGGGAGCCATGTATAAGGTCCAATTGACTATCGAGGTCGGCCCAGGAATAAAGGACAAGGGATTACTCAAGACAGGCCTCGCCATTTCCGGTGACAGGTACTGGACTTTGAACGGTAAGTATTCCGGAATTGACACTGCAACATGGCGTCCAGGTCAGGCAGAGCTGTCTTTCGAAGCTATTGAAGGTATAGTGCAGCTTCAACTTCAGGGCATGGTCCCTCCCGATTTCGTGACCGCGGATTTGCCCAACGGGGGCCAACTGCATACAGCCAGGCCGATCAGCCTGGTACGACTTTCCCTGGGATCGGGCAACGTGCTGGACGACAGGTCGCAGGAAGTCATAGACACGGCCATCGAGAAATACCGCTCGACTCTCGCGGCGAAGGCGGCCATGGTTGATAAGACAACGGCCGACCCACGATATGTCGACTTCGTTACCGCGGTCATGACCAAGGCAAAGGCCGAGGCCGCCTCCGGCTACACCGAGCAGGCCACCGAAGTGCTGCAGGCCATACCGAATTCAGACTGGATATCACCCCAGGGTTCTACCACGCTGCAATGGATACTGGCGGGCGTGTTCTTGCTCGCCGCACTATTTCTGGCATTCCTGCTGATGAGGGCTCGCGCAGATGCCTCCTTTGTAAGGCAGCAGGCGGACGAGCAGGCCAAGAAACTGGAACTGCTGGCCGCGAAAGCCTCGCGTACCGGCGATACTGCCCTGTCCAACGAGATCACTCGTGTTCGGCAGGACCTTGAAGAGGTCGGAGGAAGGTAAACACATGGCCGAGAACGGCACGAAGAGATTTTATTGTCCCCATTTTGTTGGGCTTGGCGGCACTGGAGCCGAGATACTTGCTTCCCTCATGAGGAACAAGAACCTGGTACTGCCTTTGCTGAAGACCGAGGGTGTCCGCATCTCGTGTATGGCGCTGGACGTCGCCGACGGTGAAGTAAGGACTCTGCTTTCCGCATATGATGAGCTGAAGAAAGAGCTGCGGCTGAGGAATATACCCAGCGAAAAGATACTGCTTACTACTAAACTGCTCAAGTTTAATACGCCGCAGGTCATGTTCGATGCCGTCCAGGAATATCCGGAGTATTTGAAGCGTGAGGGCTGCCGGATACCCACCGACTACAAGCCATGGCTTACTTCAGCCATGGACATACCGCCTCTGGCTGGCGGCGTAGGCCGTAGGCGTGCCCTGGCCAAGGGTATATACGCACTCAATTATCACTTATTGGGAAACGTCAACGAGTCCATTATTTCCTTTAAGGAGCACATGGTGGGCTCGACCTGGCAACCCATCGTCTTCGTCATATATGGCATGGGCGGTGGTTCAGGCGGTGGGATGGCCCTTGATTTTGTCCGGCACCTGCGCAAACAGCTTGGCAGCGGCGTGCCTGTCATAGGTATCACCATACTGCCCTGTCCGGGAGACGATCCGCCAGCCAAAGGGGCATCGGCCTTTGTCTCCCTGCTGGAGCATAGCCTTTTGCTGGACAGGGCGGGAAACAACATGGTGGTGAATGAGTTCGGGTCCTGCTATCAGACCCCGTTCAACGCCTTCTTCATGATGCCGCTTGGGCCTGCCTGGGGTCAGGGAAAGGGCATCCTCTATGCCCGACAGATCATTGATGATGCGATCGGCGACACGCTGGTGAATTGCATGAACTTCGATCTTGCAGACCTGCTCGCCCATATTGGCACCAACGTTGACCTGGAAGGCAAATGGATAAACACGCTGTCCACGGTCAGCCTGTCCTATCCGGTGGAAGAGCACGTAAACCTGACCAAGAGCTATCTTGATAAGCTGGACAAGATAAGGATCCTGCAGAAGCAAAAACGGGAGATATTTGGCGGGGCCGGCGTCTCTGAGACCGGCGGCGTAAAACGGCTGCTGGAGGCCTGCCGCGGCGAGCTGACCGACATATATCGAAGATGGCTCACACAGCGTGGACGGTATGACCCGGAAAAGTTCCCGGAGGCCGTCCGGGCGCTAATCTATGAGGACCGATCAGTCGATTCAGATTATGTGGTCTACCTGAGAAGCGTACATGAATCCATTCAAGCCCACCTGGATGAGTTGTTCCAATCAGTAAAGGCGGTCGGCCTTGACGCTGCTGAAGGCACGCTGGAGGCCAGGATCAGGAAGCTCATGCTCGAATTCTATGAGCTTACCAGTGAGCTTCCGAGGAAGCCTCACGAGTTCGAAGCCCGGGTGCCGGAGATCGTGGCCGGGCTCCCCGAAGACCTGCTCACCGCTCACCATCTGACACCGCGCCAGGTAGAGTTGCTCAGGGACGTGCTTGACCTTGCCCTGCTGATTCAGGACTACATTGCGGGCCTGCGCGCCTACCTGGAAATACACAAACTGGCTGACCGACTACACCGGATGGTCGAGGCATCGGCCCAGGGAGAAGACTCTCAGAAGGCGCTGGAGCTAATCCGGCGCATTTCAAGCCCGGAACTGGTAGTGCTATTCTCGTTCATATCTGCCCTTCACCGCCCCCTAGAGGCCGAATTGAAGAGTCTGGACGAACACCTCACAAACTGCAGGCGCATGCGGCGTTTGCTGGCAGAGGAAGAACGCGACGCCGAGAGCCTGTGCCAGGGTATCGAGGACCAGCGCCTTTCCGCTGAAGCTGAGAAGAAGAGGGTGGTCAGGGAGATCGGGCAACTGAGGCCCTTGCTTTCCCCACCGGGTAAGAAGAAGGCGCTCATGGCAAAGCAAGACGAGATAAACCAGCGCCTTCAGCTTCTCGACCAGCAGCTGGAGAACTATCGAGTTGACCTGCTCAAGGTACAAAGCAAGATCAAGGAATACGCGACAATAGAGAGGAAGTATGAGGTAGGCTCGGAGTACAGGGCTCTCATCGTCGAGATAATTGAGATGTCGAGCCAGTATTACGAGAAGCTTAGCGAACTGGGCCGCGACCGTGGCTTCTATGATCGGACGGCCGACATGACCGAGAGCGAACGGCTGAAGATAATGCAGGTCATTCTCAAGGGCGACGAGCGGGCGTTGAGCAGGGAGAACATGCTCAACGAGATAGTCGACCGCGACCACCTGCGCCGTTCGCTGGTCAGTGTAATAAACCTCTTCCGGATGCCGGAAACGCTTGGCCTTACATCAGACTACAAGACGGACTTCATCTGGTTCACTGTATCCGCGCCGCCCGGCATATGGAGCAAAGACCTGGAGCATGATATAACCACCGCCCTTTCGGGCTACGTGAGAGAGGATGTCAACCGGTCGGTGTACCTCCGGCACATAGAATCAGCCGACCCGTGGAAGGTCAGATTCCTTGCGGTGGCTGCGAAAGCATGGCCGGGCTGCCTGGACCTGTATAAGTCCATGAAACACGATTATGAGTCCGCCAACCTGGACGTCAGGCAGCGGTCTCACTCTTTCCTGCTGGAACAAGGGAGAGTAGTGAAGGACACCGATGGCGGACGGGCTGTGGCACTGGGGCTGTTCGACGACATGGCCATGAAAGCCGGAGACAACAGGCCCTGATCGGCGCCTGCGGGAGATAATTCCTTGGAGCTCAAGGAAGTAAAGGACCTGCAGGTCAAGGAGCAGGCGTTCAGGCTAACAGCCCTGAACGGCCTGACGTCAGCGTTCATATTTCTGGCATCGCTGATGCTGCTCCTGCAGGTGCCGCTCTTGCCTCCACAAGTATCTGCCATAAGCGCAATCGTCCTGGGAATTGTCGCGTTCAAAACCCCTCGACTGGCCCTCGGGCTAATGTTTCTACTGGCTGTGCCGGCATATACATACCAGTTCGGTCTTCCCTTTGAAGTCCTATTCGGTATGTCATCGGTGCTCCTGGTAACGACAGTGGCCACAGGAGGCACCGGGTCAGCCCTGGGCATCGCTACCGGCGCCATAGCCGCAATGCTTATGTTTACTCCATTTTTCGTACTTGCTGTTCCCCTTGTCGTTGCCGTGCCTCTCCTTACCGAACGGGGAGGCAAAATAGGCAGCATGGGGGCCGTTGTGACCTTCATCACCCTTTATGTGCCCTTGCTGGTATCATCCATAACCGTTCCGTCATTGAACAGGGATGCATTCGTGCCCTTGCTGCAACAGGTCTCCACAGTCATGAAACTACCACTGACCCTGGTCGACCTCAATACCGTGGTATCTGTGGTGAACGACAGCATCAGTCGGGGCGCTGCGGCTGACTCGCTCCTGGACAAAACAAACATCTATATCACTGTGTTCAGGACAACTGACTTACCGGGCAGATTACTCGGAGTCGTGCTTGGTGGATTCCTTCTGGCCAGTTCCGTGGTCGCGTTCGGCTCGGTTGCCCTGCTCAGGTGGTTGGAGCATCGCGAAGTCGGCGGGAAGAACCTCCTCTGGATCACGCCCGCGGCCGCGATGGTTGCTGCATCTCTTGCATTCCTTGTCTTGCTGGGCATCCTGGGAGAGTCCTTCAAATACCAGGTGGTCCTCGATGGCGGAGCAGTATTCGCCTTTCTGGCGAGCGCCATCACACTTGGTGAAGTTGGCTCTCTCATAGAGTACTGGCTGCGGCAGAGGGACATCGCCATCAAGCTTAGAGGCACAGTATTCCACGCGGAACCCATCATAATGGAAAAGAGCGTTATCCTCCGGCAGCGGGTCAAGAACGCAACAGAAGTCTCGCCCGCATTGAGTTTGTATGGCGAGGAGGCACTGGCGCAGGAGGCCGAGCAGGAGTTGTCGTTCACGTCTACAGCCACCGTGGAAGAGATGGACACTGAGGGACTCGATCAGAAGGTCACTCTATTCCAGGACCTGGAAGCACGGCTGGATGCTTCCCTCCACGAGACGTTCCGCAAGACCCGCCTCAATTACGAAGATGGCGTACAACGATACAACGAGTCCCTGCGCATAGCCTCGGAATACGGCTACTCCCTTGGAGGCCCAGTAGAAGGGCTCTCCCATGCCGTTCTGGATTCTATGTCGTTCGAGGACATATTGAAAGAGCAGGCTGTTCTCAACGCGCTCTATCTGAAGGCGTCCGAGTCGATAGTACATTCGGCCGATGAGTTGGAGCAGACACTGCACTCTGAAGTAGACCGGGAGTTCAAATCGGTCTCCCTGGAGATAGCTCGAAATTACCTCTCCCAGTGGAAGCACATTGAGGCCATGGACGCCGTGCTCGGTGAACTGTCGAACATAGACCGTCTGCTTGAGAAGCGCGCGGCTGGCCTCGAAGCCCGTTTGGTCTCCACCATAGAAGACATGACGGAGGTATTCCAACTGTCCCTGGTCCCAGCTATCGAGGTGTCCGGCGATCCCGCCGGCGCAAAGCAATACGTCAACCTTCTTACCAGCCCCGGCGGTCCGTTCGTATATCGATCTGAGAAGAAACGACTTCCCGACCTTCTAAGCATGGTCAAGAAGACGAGGGACATAGGTGATACGGCTGCGTCCGTGGTATCGGACCTCTCTCACAGGATAGCCGCCATCGAAAAGGAGATCGAGTCCAAAGTCCCGGAGGGCTACGATTGGGGTAAGGACTCGAATACCAAGGTCGAGAAGGACATCGGTCATACGCTATCCAGCTACAGAGAGACCGGCGGATGGGCCGATGTTGACACTCGAATGAGCAATATCGGTGAGGCGATAGCTGTAATCCGGGATGCATCTGCCTTGTTGAAACAGCGTGTGACAACTCGCGAGTTCCTCATCAATTACGCGAACGTTGAGTACCTTGCGGAAGATGTTCTCCAGCGGAATGGCGTTGTAGTAGAAGCTGACCTGCCTGTGCTGCCCGCGTTCGCACGCCAGTACCTGAGACTGTACGCCGGAAAACATCCGCGTGAGTTCGTATTCGAAACGGATGCCTCGAGGCTCAGACCAAGGCAGAGTTAGCGGTCCGAGATTGCGGCAACACAACTGGTCGAAAGTGACTGCAAGAGGCTCATGAGCGGAGTCGAAAACGAAAAGAAAAACATGTCAAAGCTGAAGACGAATGGAAAGCCTGTAGGCGACGTCCTTGCCGACGTGCAGGTGGCGGCATGGCGAAATCCAAAGGTTTACCGCCTGATGGTGCTGCCACAGCATCTCCTTTTCTACAGCAGAGGACCTCTCTGGCGCCGGCTCAAGCTGGAAGAGAAGCTTGAGGTACACAGCATTACGGGCTTTCGGCTCTCCGGCAGCAGTCTGGCTATCGATATCAAGGCGGGTGGGGAAACCTCACGGCCTGAAGAGATCGCCTTTGATACTGTAGACCAGGCAGCTATGGTGCGAGCTGCCCTGGCCCAAATTCTGGGGCCCCTGGACGAAATTGCGGAGAAGGCGAGACTGGAACTGGAGGAAGAGGAAAGACGAAAAAAGCGAGAGCAAGCCCTCCGGTCGTTCCAGACCCTGATACGGGCAAAGTTGTGTTGCCTTTGGGAGACGACCAAGAATGCATACGGTATGGCGATAGCAGTTACGTCCCAGGACTGGGACCAGGCGCACGCGAAATATGACCTGCTATTTCGGTATGTAAATGACTTGCAGAAGGAAAACGGGCCGGACGTGACAGGAGACATGGAAGCCCTGGGCATGGCCACCGGCGCGAAAAACGGCGGAGATGTTATCGGGCAAACTGCATCCCTCCTCAGCAGGATAGCCGATGAGCTTTCCAGGACAAGGCCCCGAGGGCCGGAGGCCCAGGAAAGCTGGGTCGAGGAATCGGCATCGCCAAACTGGGGGGACGCACTGTTCTTTTTCCTGTTCTCCGTGGCGTATTACGACGCGCTTCTGTCTCGGCAGGCGGGTGATTGGCTCGGCATACAGCGATGTGTGCGGCAGATCTGCGAGCTAGGGCCGGTCATGGAAAAACGCTTTTCCATCGTTTGTGATGGCCGTTTCAAGGAACTGAAAACACAGGCGGATAGGCGGGATGCGGTACAGTTCCTTCAGGCGCTCGAAAAACTGGGGGAGGAAGTGGAGGCAAACTGCAAGCAGGTCACTTCTGCATGCGGGTTAGGGGCGACTGAATGATTCGTTGCCCCGACAGACATGAGAATCCGCAGACACTGGCACACTGCAGGGTGTGCGGGCTTCCTCTGATAGACCCATTGCGTGAGATCGGCCCGTTCATAGAGAATCTCAGAGCCAGGACCATACTTGGCATGCCAAAGTCAATGAATGTGCTGATTGGGACAGGCTCCGTGGGCAAAAAACTGGTTTTGGAGGCGGCCATCCCGGGCAACAACGGTCAAGGCGAAGCGTACTCATATCTCATCGCGGATTCAACGGCCGTATCTGATCTGGCAACAGGCAAGACACTATTCAACGTGCGAATTGGGGATGCCGGTTCACATGGCGCGCTCTTCTGCGGCAGTGCTGAGCACGCCGCAGAAGGGGACTTGGCCCTGGTCCCTGCCCTGAAAGGTTGCGGATTGAGGAGCAATGATGACCGGCAGACCGTGATCCTGGTTACGGCTCTAGGCGGAGGTACTGGTAGCGGTACTGCGCCGGTCGTACTCAGGCATTGCCACGCATTAAACCCAGGCCTCAACGGCTTTGTCCTCGCCATCAGCCCGGGCGAAGACGAATCGGTGCACGCGCACGTGAACGCCCTATATGGTCTGGCGCGACTCCTCGACAATGGGCCTATGTCGGACGGCGTGGTGGTTGTACAGTACGACAGGCTCAAACATGTGCACGGCATCGGCAATACCGGCGAGGAGATCAAAGGTGAGGCGCTAATAACATCCATACTTCAGCTCATGCTGTCCGCGCTCCGATCGCCGAACTCCATGAAGTTCAGCAGACTGAATCGCGCTATGCAGACACACGTCCTTGTCCCCTGTCTGGCCCTAGGCCGCAGCCTGAAAATATTCGGAAACCTGGGCAACGTGTTTCGAAGCGCGCTGGCCTATCCTTTAGCTCCATTGATAAAAGATAATGTTACTATCTCCTACCTGCTCCTGCGTATACCGCGAAGGCTGGCTCAGGAATGCACGGACAACCTTGTCGCCGACGAGCTATCGGCTTTTAACCGGAAGTACCTGCCGGGGGTCAGGGCGATGCTGTTTCAAACGACCATCGTCGAAGGACAATCAGACCGGATAGATGCCTGCCTGTTGTTGGGGGGCGATAGCATTGCCAATGCCGCGCCCGCTGCCAGGGCAAACTACGAGAAGTTCAGACGGCAACTTGGAGACCGCTGGCCGGCCTATGGCCTGACTGAAGAGAGGGGCAGGTCAGCCGAGCAATTGATCGCCAGCTACGACGCGCGGATGGAAGAGCTGAGAGAGTCTGGTTAAGCGCGATGCCTTGATATCTCGGCGCAACCCGAGTTGAACTCGACCAGCTTGTTCCAATCAATCAGGTCATTTCGAACGAAATCAAGCAAGGTTTCTCTCACGAACTTGTTGGTGATCTGGGCATAAACTGTATGAAACCGCTCGTTCCTTTCCTTCGCTCTATGGCCCAGTGGCTCGATAATCTCAACATACAAATCATTATTGCCAGAAATGAAGGACCAGAAACGCTGTCCACACAGTTTCCAATATGCACCCTTGTCCGGTCTGTTATCTCTTCCATAGCAACCCGGGGCAACACGAATCAGGATAGGTGGCTGGCGCCATGTTCATCCCCAGTTCTTGGCTTTGGGCAGTCTCTCCATGGCTGAGAAGGACGACTCGACGCCGGTTACCATTATGTTCTCCGTGCCATCGCGGCGGGATACCTTGCCACGCACCACCAGGAAGGGGTCCTTGAAGCGGTTCTCGTAGCGCTCATACACCTGAGGCCACACCATGAGCGGTATGTGCCCGAACTCGTCCTCCAGCGTGATGAATACCGCTTTGGATAGAGGCCTTTGCCTGCGTATTACCAGGCCCGCGGTCATAACCTCGGCGCCGTCCTTTAGCCGCGCTATGTCCCTGCTGCAAGTGATTGCGCCTTCAAGGCTCGGGCGCAACCGGGCCATAATGTGCCCCGCCGGGAACAGGCCGAGCACGCTGTATTCGTCCCGCATGGACTCCCAGTCTCCCGGCTTCTCCAAGTCTATCAGGTCCTGCTCCACGGGCAGGGGCAATGTTAACTGTGAATTCACTGGCCGGTATCTCAGGCCTATCTCCCACTTAACCTTCCTGCGGTTAGCTTCCAAACAGTCAAACGCCCCAGCGCTGGCCAAATTGACCGCAGCCTCTTCCAATATGCCGGTACGCTCCAGGAAATCACCTATGCTGATGAAAGGCCCGCCCTTTTCCCTGCCCTTCAGCACCGCTTCGGTGGAAGCCGCGCCCACGTCGAGCACGTTCAGAAGACCAAGGCGCAGCGCGCCGTCCTCTACAGCGCATCGGCCTTCACTCTTGTTTATGTCAGGGTTAAGCACTTTTATTCCATGCCTCTTTGCGTCTTCCTTGAGTGTCTCCAGGTTGTAGAATCCCATGGGCTGCTGGTTGAAGATGGCGACGAAGAACTCAAGAGGATAGTAACGTTTCAGCCATGCCGCCTGGTACGCCGTGACGCCGAAGGCAAAGGCATGAGACTCGGGAAACATGTATTCGCCGTTGAACTTGCGAAAGATCTTCTGTGCCGCCTCTTCGCCGACCCCTCTGCTTATTGCGCCTTCGCGGAACTTCTGCCAGTAGCGCCCGATGAGTTCCGTATTGTGTTTACGGCCAAAGGCCCGGCGCAGCCGGTCGGCCTCGCTGGGGGTGAATCCGGCCACATCCACAGCAACCTGATTGACTTGGTCCTGGAAAAGTATCACTCCCAAAGTCCGCTCCAGGGCCCGTTTCTCCAGCGGTGTGTCATATGTCACCGGCTTCCGGTGGGTGCGCCGCATCAAGTACTCCCGTACACCGTCATTCACACCCACGCCCGGCCTCACAGCACCGACCTCATGCGCCATATCCACCAGGTTCCTGGGCTTCAGCCGGATTATCGTCTGCATCTGTGCCGCCGACTCTACCTGGAAGATGCCTATAGTATCGCCGCAGCACATCATGTCGTAGACCGAAGCATCGTTGAAGTCGATACGTGAAAGGTCAACCCTTCTGCCCGTGCGGTCCTTTATCATCCCCACCGCTTCCTGGAGTTGGGAGAGCGCGCCCAGTGCCAGGAAGTCTATCTTTATGAATCCGGCGTCGTCGATGCTATCCTTATCCCATTGACAGACGTAGCGGCCCTCAATGGCACCGTGCTGCACGGGCACCATATCCGTAAGCGGTGTCGAGGAGAGTACCATACCTCCGGGGTGTTGTCCCAGGTACTTGGGAAAGCCATCCATCTCTGCGGACAGGCGGGCAAGGTCATTCCACACCGGTGTGCCTGCCTTTTCGCAAAACCCGGGCAACTTCAACATCTGCGCCTCGACTTCCTTCGCGCTGCCATAGCCGACATGCCTGGCCAGACGGTCGACCTCGTCCTCCGGAAGCCCAAGCGCTTTGCCCAGTCCCCTTATCGCTCCCTTTATCTGGTAGGTGACTATGGTGCCCGTAAGTGCGGCGTGCTTCCAACCCCACCTTTGATGCACCCTCAGTATAAGCTCCTCCCTTATACTGCGCGGGAAGTCCAGGTCTATGTCCGGCACGTTGACCATCGTGTCCTGGGGCAGGAACCGCTCCAGCGATAGCTCGTACTGGAGAGGGTCGATGTGGGAAAGGCCTATCAAATAGCCCACCAGCAGCGCAACGGAAGACCCGCGTCCCCTGCCCGGAGGATCTTCTTCCAGCGTCAGCGACGGATCGCTCAGACCCAGGTCGAGCATGGCCTCACGCCCAAGCCTGATTACCTCGTGATACTGGAGCAAAAAACCGGACAGGTTATATTTCTCTATGAGGCTGAACTCTTCGTCCAGCCTCCGGCGCACCCGGGGCGTGACCGTCCCGTAGCGCCGTACGGCAGCATCCTCACACAGTTTTCTCAGGTAGCTTCCTACCGTGTATCCTTCAGGTACCTGATAATCCGGGAAAGCATAGTCCAGCTCCGAAGCCAGGTCGAAGGAACACATTTCGGCTATCTTCAGCGTGTTGGACCTGGCTTCGGGCCATTCTCTGAATAGGGACTGCACCTCGCGGATGGGCCTCAGGTAAAACTCCGAATTGGGCCGCCTTTCCCGGTGGGTCTCCTCCAGGCTCTTGCAATTCCTTATGGCTACCAGGGAGTCTTGTAGCTGGTGTCTCTCGCGCACGTGGTAGTGCACATTCCCTGTTGCTACCAACCTGGCGCCCGTCTTTTTACTTACCTCCACGAGCTTCCTGTTGCGCGCCGTATCGCCGTAGACCAGGTTCTGCTGCAACTCGATGTAGTAGTTTTCCTCACCGAACCACTCCAGGTACTGTCCGACCAGGGCAAGCGTACGTGACAGGTCTGGCCCGGCCAGTGAGCACGCTACCTCTCCACGCGGGCAGCCCGAGAGTGCTATCAGGCCGCCGGCGTGCTGCGGCAACAAGGCAGGGTCCAGCTCAGGCCCGTTGCGCCGGCCGGAGATATGGGCAGATGTGATAAGACGGCACAGGTCGCTGTAGCCCTGTCTGTTACGCGCCAGCAGCGTTAGATGGTACCCTCCTCTGAGAGTTACCTCAGCACCAATAATGCCTCTCACGCCCACAGAGCGGGACAGATGTGCGAACCGCATCGCACCGCACAGGTTATCATGGTCAGTGATGGCCAGAGCGCTGTACCCCAGGTCCTTGGCCCGCAGCAATAGCTCCTCAAGAGAGGAAGCGCCATCATGGAATGAGTAATAGCTGTGGCAGTGCAACTCAGCGTAGCCGCCTTCCATGGCGCCTCCCTCAGTATGATTGCCGGTACCAGCACCCGTTGGTCAGGTCTTTATACACCACCAGCCTCTGCCCCGATTTGAGCACGATGGCGAAATAGAGGCGTGATACCATTTCGGTGCGCCACCACTCATCATCTATGCGCCATTTATCGGCAATGATCGCGACTGCTTGTAACCCCTTCGATCTCAGCCGCACAGGAAAACCTCGTGAGTCTTCTTCGACGCGCACCAGTTCGGGTATATTTACCGGCCGGATGGTGTCAGGGCTTGACGCCTTTCCGGTATTCTGGACCATGGCTCCACCTCTTTAATACGGAACACTTGAGGACTACCCAGGCGAAATTCCATCTCCTTAATATCCTTCTCAAGCTGGTCCCTGGCCCTGATGTCGGTAAACAGGCTCTTCTGGTGTCCACTCTCGTGACACAGGCCGCCAAGCCTTATCCCCAACTCCTCTACCGGACCGGGCAGGGTTTCCCTCGCAAGCACATGCTTTATACGCGATAGTGCTCTCCCGGCATCCGTGGCTGGCTCCTTGAACGCAATGCGTCGCTCCCAGCAACCGGCGCCCGGCGTCCGCACCCATAGCGAGACGCTTCGGACACCCTTGTCCCGCAGGCACTTCCGGGAGAAAGCCCGACTCAGCAGTGACTCCACAGCTACCAGCAGCACATCCAGCGAGGTTGATAAGGAGGGCAAACACATATTCTCTTCTACGGCCTCCTCGCTCGAACGGGGATACAGCGGCGACTCATCTTGACCCCTGGCCAGGTCCCTTATTCTCCTGCCTTCCGGGCCGAACTGAGACTGGAGCGGACCGAGTGGCAGGGCAGCCACCTGCCCCAGAGTGCGCAATCCGAAGGCGCACAGTTTCTTTTTGTCTTTCCAGGAAATAGGCAAAACATCGCAGGGGAAGTCCTTCAGGAATGCGCCTGCATCACCCGCAACGACACTACACCCGCCGAGAGGGCTATTGAGTGCTCCCAGATAGGACAGGAATTTACCTATGGCTAAACCAAGCTGCACGGGGAAGTGCGACGGTATAGCCTCACGTATGGCAAGTATAAGCTCCTCATCGTTGCGATAGACCCACTCCATCCCATCCAGTCCAATATAGGCACAACCCAGGTCGGACCCTTCGACCAGCGGGCTTTTCATTTCCAGCGCATCCAGTATCCGGTTGAACTCTGACCAGTAGCAGGGCATATCTCCGGGTATAAGTTCGACCTCGCTATGCCGGGAAAGGGCCTCCTGCAGAGGCATTCCAGGCTGGAGGCCGTCGAGTTCGAGTGAGAAGTCCAGCACCGTTTTCCAAGAGCCCTCAGTGCGGGTAACCAGCGTCAGCCGCCCCTCCAACTCTGGGTGTCTATGGATCTCGCATCCAAGTGGAAAATGCGGGAGCAGAATACAAAGCACTTTCATGATTACCGCCGTTCAAGCAGGGCCCAGTATAATAGAACATATGTTCTAATGTCAAGACGGTGACGCCAGTATGGAGAACAACCGCCGCGAGCAGGCTTATGTATCGGGCCGGTATTGCTCCCGCCTACATAATGTTTTCAGAAAAGCGCTGGGCGAGGTCTCCCTATTTCAACCGGCCGAAAGAAAGGCTATACTTTGATTACGCCACGGTAAGGCATAAGCCTGTGCGTGACAGAGGAGGCGGGCAATGAGGCATATATTCATCCTGACGATCGTGCTAACACTTCTTGCACTGGGGTGCAACACCACTCCCCGATCGCCAACGCCAACTGTGACCCCCACACCTACACCAACGCCAGCACTGACCGCCCAGCAGATCATTCAACAAGCCAGTGCGAACACACAGGCCCTTAACAGCTTCCACTTTGAGCTGGAACAGACGGGCGGCACGCCTATTGCCATGGGGCTGGCGCTACTCGGGGCATCAGGGGACATCGTCCGTCCGGGCAAGACCAGGATGACGATCTCGGCATCCTTCTCAAATATGTCCCTGAAAGTTCAGGTCATCACTGTCGGCGATAAGACGTACATGACAAACCCGCTTTCAGGGCAATGGGAATTGCTCCCGGTGGAGTTCAATGCCGTAAAGCTGTTCGACCCTGATACGGGTCTGAAGGCGATAATGGCCGGAATGACCTCGCTATCGAGATTGCCGGATGAGGACGTATCCGGCGTGGCGTGCTACCGTCTGAGAGGTATGTTACTGTCGGGCGACCTGCGTGCCATCACCTCGGGGTCCGCAGTTGAAGGCATCTCCGTCCCGACCGATGTGTGGATAGGCAAAAGCGACTCGTGGCCACGGCAGGTAAAGGTAACAGGTACTGTCGTCCAGGGGGAACAATCTGATATCTCCCGCACGCTAAGATTCTCGAACTTCAACCAGCAGGTCAGCATCGAGGCGCCCTTTTAGCGTGGAAAGACCCGGATCAGCCTGAAAACGAGGTGAACACACTGAGGTCCCAGGCATGACGGCGCCAATAATGCGTACGCTCCCCGAGGCCAGGTCACGGGCGGCGTTTGCCATGGTGGTGCTGTGCTCCGGAATCTTCTTCGCTGCCCTGGACCAGGCAGTAGTTTATGGCGCGTTGCCTGCCATAATGCTAGACCTCAATCTGCCCGTGACCGAGCTGGACCGCGTGGCGTGGGTGGTTATCAGTTACCTGCTGGGATATACAGCCGTCATGCCTCTCACGGGCCGGGCCTCGGACGTCTATGGACATGGCAGGGTGTTCGTGGCCTGCTTGCTGCTCTTCGTTGTCGGTTCTGTGTTGACGGCCGTTGCGTCCAGCCTTCATTGGATGGTAGGAGCAAGGGTTGTCCAGGCTATAGGCGGCGGGGCCATGGTCCCGGTGACGATGGCCATCGCCGGTGGCCTCTATGCTCGTGAAGGCAGGAGCGTTGCTCTGGGAGTGATCGGGGCGACTGTCGAGGCGGGAGGCGTCCTGGGCCCACTCTACGGCGCAGTGGTGGCGCAGCACTTCGGCTGGCGGTGGGTCTTCTGGATCAATGTTCCCGTCGGTCTGCTGGTGCTGTTGCTTTCGTATTCCCTCCTGACCAGGGACTACCCTCGAGTTCGGGGGCATGTGGACTATCCGGGAGGGGTACTTCTGGCTATTGGACTAACATCCGTTTCACTGGCCCTGTATCTTGGGCTGGGCCGTGCACACCAGTCTCTTGATTTCGTATGGCTTGCCAGCGTTGCTGCCATCTCATTCGCCTTGTTCCTGTACCGGCAGAGCAAAGCAGCCGAACCACTATTTCGGCTGTCGCTCTTTCGCGGCGGCGTTTTCTCCGCCGCGAACGTCGCCCACCTCCTGGTCGGCGGCGCATTGGTCATAGCCCTGGTCAGCATACCACTCATGACTGACACCATAATGGGCCAGTCGCCTCTGGAAGGGGGACTCAGGCTGATGCGATTCACTCTCGCCATACCATTTGGCGCAGTGGCTGGAGGGTTCATCTGCCGCCGTTCCGGCTACCGCCTGCCAATGGTTCTTGGGTTATCGATGTCTGCACTCGGATTCTGGCTGATGAGTCGCTGGACGCTGGACGTTGCCGACCCGGCCATAACGGTGCATCTGGCTACCACCGGATTGGGCTTTGGCCTGGTAGTCGCGCCTGTAGGCACGGCGGTGCTGGACTCAGTGCAGGACACGGACAGAGGCGTGGCCTCGGCTCTGGTAACGCTCATGCGCCTCGCAGGAATGATCATCGGGCTTTCCGCACTGAGCTCCTGGGGCATGGGTTACTTCGCCCAACTGACCTCAAGCATCTCGTTGAATGACCTGATCGCCTCGCCAGAGCTGATCAACCGACCCGTGCTATCCTTGTTCCAGAGGTTCTTCCTGATAGGCTCCAGCATCTGCCTGGCCGCACTCATACCATCGCTGTGGATGAGAAAACGTAAGGGATCTTGACCTTTACAGGGAGGCCTGACCGATTTCTGCACAGCATGACAGAAGCCCATCCTGCGGCCTCACCAGCCAGTGAGTGTGCGTTTGACTCCATAACGGCACTTTCTTAGACTGTGGCCCGTGGTCAGAGTACAGAAGCATCCAAGCATACCGGGGCTGTCGCTTATCGACACTGGCGACGCTGTGCCAGGCATGGAGGGGTTCATCTGCTCCTATGTTCTCCAACGTGGCAAGACAGCCATTGTCGATGTCGGGCCATCAAGCTGCATACCAGGCTTACTTGAAGGCCTGGCGCTATTGGACATCTGCCCGGCGGATGTGGACTATATTCTCACCAGTCATATACATTTAGACCACGGCGGCGGATTGGCGGCGGCGTTAGGCTTCATGCCGGGGGCAAAGGCATTCGTGCATCCGAACGGCATCAGGCATACGGAAAGGCCAGTGAAGCTATGGGAGGCTAGCCTCCGCACGCTGGGCAATGTAGCTGAGATGTATGGCCGGCCGGGACCAGTGCCCTCAGATAGATTGGTACCCGCCGAGGACGGCATAGCTATATCCCTTGGCAACACTGCACTGACAGTGTTGTTCACACTGGGACATGCGCCACACCATATGTCTTTCCTGGACCAAGACGGCGGGCTGCTCTTCGCCGGTGAGGTGTGCGGCGTGCGCGCCCGTGGCGTAAGGAGGCCGGCCCTGCCACCTCCGCTTTACCTCGACCAGGAGCTTGATTCACTGGACAGGCTCATTGCGCTGCGGCCATCCGTAATATGCTACGGTCACTACGGTTGGGAGGCCTCGGCTGGAGCCAGGCTTCGCGCCCACCGCCGTCAGCTCCTGATGTGGCGCGATATCGTGGCTGAAGGCCTTGACCAGAAGTACGGCCCGGAGCAAATAGCGCAGGAAATCGTCCGGCGAGGCGAACTGTCATCCAGTTTCGACCGCCTGACCCCCTTGCAGAGGGAACGAGAGATGTTCTTTGTGCTCAACGCAGTCGTTGGGCTAATCGGCCATCTGGAGCGTCGCCCCCTACATGTTTTGGGGCAGGACTCTTAGCTACCTGAGAATAGCGACGTAGCTGCCGAGGGGCACCCCCAGCGAGCGGGCGACAGGCGCGCATTTGGCCACCAGAAGGTGGAATACCTTACCATTCGGGCTGAGTTCCGACAGCGTCTCCCAGTGTCCCATGCCCTTGGCCACTATAAGGTCGGCCGAGGCGAACTCCTTGCGGAACTCCCCCGAAGTCAATGACAGGTCCAGCCCCGGCGTATCGGTGGCGGAGACGACCTCGGCAGCCATCTTCGGATACAGCCCAGAAAGCAGCAGGTCTTCCTCAGTCAGATCGTTCTGCACGGGACTCTTTTTGACCACATAGGACACCCGCATCAGTCCCGCCATCTCATTGACGATGGGCAGGTCGAAGAAACATTCCCCCGCATTGTCCGCCAGGAAAAGGGCTTTCTTCATGCACAGGTTCACACCGGGGACAAAGCAGAGCACGTCTTCCATCCTATCGTCAGACATGAACAGGGCGCTCCGGGCTGCGTCCAGGAACTCGGTAACCTTGTCTATATGATCGACACCGAATTGCACCGGCCGCGCCATTTCCTTCTCCACTGTGGAGACGTCTTTGAAGAAGTCCATGGCATTGCCGACCAGGGACAGGGTGAGCAAAGATTGGATCCCATCCCGGTACGACGCCCGTACGGAAGTGAACAGCCGCCCGGCCTGATCCATCTCCCTGTCCTTCCACTGGCGGTACGGGTCCCTGTTGCCCGTAACGGCCCTTATGACCCGCTGCGCCTCCCCGGAGACCTGCGTGGGCACCTTGTCCGGAGACAGAACAAGCCTGACGGTGTCCATGGCTTCGTCAATGGCACGACGCTGGAGTCCCTCGTCGTTGGTGGCGTACTTCGCCGTCTGGCGTACCAGCCGCTCCAGGCATTCAGGGCACTCTGCGGCGATTCTCATATTTCATAACCTCGGCGCACTTACGGACGGAACCAGTGTACCGGAAACGCAGCGGAATGACAAAAAGTAACTCAACTGCTACAATTCATAGGCAAGGCTAGCTTACCAGGCATGTCCGGTGGGCTGGCCTCTTGCATGTTTGCGCCGGTTTCGCACTATACGGGACGTAATCGATATCATGGAACAGGTCAAACAGACCAGAGAGACGCTCAACCTTTCCGGCATGCTGTCCTTCGTAGAGCAGGCGCCGGAGTTCACCGAACTCTTGGAACTTTTGAAGAAGGGCCGGGGAAATCTCAATGCCGTAGTCCTGGACTCGGCGCTTCCGGCGTTCATCGCCGCACTGCACCGCAGCCAGCGCAAGGCGATACTGCTGCTGACCGCATCTCCGGAGCGTGTGCGGCGGGTTGCAGAGCAAATACTCTCGTGGAAGGGAAGCGATAATGTTCACGCGCTTCCCGAGCCGGACATTCTGCCCTACGAAAGGCTGAGCAGCGACCAGGCCACTGAGTGGGAGAGGCTTAACCTGCTGTGCGCCATATCGGGCGAAACATCGCCCATAGTGGTGGCGTCGGCGGCTGCCTGCGCCGCCAGGACGATGGCAAGGGCTCAGTTCACCTCGTCAGTATCCACCATCAAACCCGGCATGAAGTTGAACTTGGAAGAGACATTGCGACACTGGCAATCCCTGGGGTACGAGCCTGCGGAAGAGGTCGAGGTACCCGGAACGTTCAGCCGCCGCGGGGGCATACTGGACGTTTACTCGCCCTCCAGTAGCCTTCCGGTGAGAATTGAGCTCTTCGGTGAGGAGGTCGAAAGCCTACGCATGTTCGACCCGGCGACACAACTCTCTCGTGAGCCCATCGCCGAGGCGACGATCATTCCGGCACGTGAGCTGCTCGTACCCGGACACAACGGAAAGGGTGGCGCCGGTAAGGCTCTCTCTCTGCCGGTCATGGCCACAACACAGGAGAGCAAGCTTGGACGGGAGGCCCGGCGTCGCATAGAGGAGGACCTGTCCAACATCGAGGAGGGTCGCTGGTTCGCCGGTGCAGAGTTCTATGCACCGCTGTTCAACACAGGAAGTGTGACGGAGTACCTGCCCGCCGAAACACTCGTAGTATGGGATAACCCTCAGGCTATCTCCGCGGCGCTGGACACCTTGGACGGGCAAGGGGCCGAGATGCGGCAGGAGAGGGTGAACGCCGGAGAGCTGCCGGCGGACTTTCCATCGCCATATTTCAGCAGGCAGGAACTGGAACAGAAGCTCAGCACAGCCGGGACAGTACTTCGTCTGCTGCCTTGGGAAGGACACGGCGAAGACGTGGTAGTGCTGCCCTTCGTGGTGGCACAGTCCTTCGGCGGCAAGCTCGAGGCCCTGGTAGAAGAGGCGCAGCATGCCCGGAGTGATGGGCGCAGAGTGGTGCTGGTGAGCCAGCAGGCTGCACGACTATCGGAGTTGCTGGGCGAGAAGGGTATACTGGCGGCGCCAACTCACGGCACCGGGGACACGCCGGCACCCGGATCGATAACCGTAGCGCAGGGCACTATACCCCGAGGTTGGGTACTGAAAGGTGCTTTGACCGTGCTGGGCGACGTGGAGATATTCGGATCGGCCAAGGAGCAGCGCATACCCGTCAAGAGGCCTGTGCACCGCCAGCTCCTGCGCTCTGAGATATCCCCCGGCGATTATGTAGTGCACATAGACCACGGCGTGGGCATGTTCACCGGTGTGACCACAATGAGGAACAACGGTGTGGAGCGGGAGTACCTGACACTGGAGTACGCCGGAGGGGACAAGCTGTATGTTCCGGTAGATAGCGTAGACCGGGTGAGCCGATACGTTGGCGGGGCCACACCTATTCTGAGCCGCCTGCGTACTCACGACTGGTCACGGGTCAAGGAGAGGGTGCAGAAGTCTGTCGCCGACATGGCGCAGGAGCTACTGCAACTCTACGCCTCACGTGAGGTCGTCACAGGGGTTTCCTTCCCGCATGACAGCCCATGGCAGGCCCAGTTGGAGGCTTCTTTCCCGCACGTTGAGACGCGCGACCAACTGACGGCCGTGGAGACGGTGAAAGACGAGATGGAGAAAGGCCGGCCCATGGACCGCCTGATATGCGGAGACGTGGGCTACGGCAAGACCGAGGTCGCGCTGCGCGCCGCGTTCAAGGCCGTCACCGGCGGAAAGCAGGTGGCCATACTCGTGCCTACCACAGTACTGGCGCAACAGCACTATGTGACTTTTACCGAGAGATTGCGCGCCTTCCCGGTCAAGGTAGAAATGCTCAGCAGGTTCCGCACCGAAAAGGAGCAACAGGAGGCCCTGAAAGGACTGTCCGCCGGCACAGTGGACATAGTCATCGGCACTCACCGCCTGCTGCAAAAAGACGTGGCGTTCAAAGATCTGGGACTGGTGATCATCGACGAGGAGCAGAGGTTCGGCGTAGCCCATAAGGAAACCCTCAAGCGGATGCGCCGCGAGGTGGACGTGCTTACCCTGAGCGCCACACCGATACCGCGCACCCTGCACATGGCTCTCGCCGGGGTGAGGGACATGAGCCTGGTCGAGACGCCGCCTGAGGAAAGGTTGCCCATCAAAACCCTGGTGGGTCAATGGGACAACCGTACCGTTCGCGAGGCCATACTCCGCGAGATGAAACGCAATGGGCAGGTGCTCATGGTGCACAACCGTGTGCAGTCTATACAGGCCATAGCTGCGGAGATAGGCAGGCTGGTGCCTGAATGCCGGATAGCGATAGCACACGGCCAGATGCCGGAGGACGAACTGGAGGATGTGATGACGGACTTCGTTTCCGGCAAGAGCGATTTGTTGTTGTGCACCACCATTATTGAGTCCGGGCTGGACATGCCGCGGGCGAACACGCTCATCGTTAAGGACGCCGAAAGGCTGGGCTTAACCCAGCTATACCAGTTGCGCGGACGCGTCGGCCGCGGCTCATTACGGGCCTACGCCTACTTCCTATACCACGGAGGAGGGAAACTGACGCGTACCGCGGAAGAGCGTTTGAACACCATTTCCCAGGCGAGCGAGTTGGGCGCCGGGTTCCAGGTGGCGATGAAGGACCTCGAAATACGCGGTGCGGGCAACCTGCTGGGTGCGGAGCAGAGCGGCCACATTGCAGCCGTCGGCTTCACCCTCTACTGCCACATGCTGGAAGAGGCAGTCAGCGAACTGAGAGAGAAGCAAACGGGGGTCAAGACAAAGAAGCCCTCGCTCCTGGGGCCGAACATCGACCTGCCGGTAGGCGGCTACCTCTCACACGAGTACGTCTCCGACCTGGCCACCAGGCTGGCGCTTTATCACAGGTTGGCCGAGGCCCAGGATGAACAAGGTGTAGACGCAATAGATGCTGAACTGCGCGATAGGTTCGGTCCTGTACCACTTCAGGCGCAGAACCTGCTGTACGTGGCGAAAGTCCGCCTGGCGGCCATGCGCGCCGGTGTAGAGTCAATCGTCGCGGAGGAAAACCAGATCGTGGTCCGATTGAAGCCCGGCAAGGAGCAGCGGCTCCAGTTCCTGGGCGCAGTCTACGGGAGCAAGATAAAGGTGCTCAGCAACCAGATACGGCTGGATATCAGCCGGCTGGAGGAGAAGTGGCGCGAGTTGCTGTCCGAGCTTCTTACGAAGCTGTCCAAGGCCTAAGGGCTTCCGCCCACGCGGTTAAGTAGCGCTCCTGGTATTATGCTCCAGAGGTTGCCCTTTCATATGCTTGTGCAGTATGCATCCCACGACACCGGGATGACACTCACGGTAGACGAGCTTGCATTCGCCTCCTGATTCATGCGGACACCCCCAGCCTCCACCACCACCGGGTTGCACGTGCGCCCTATGCGGCCCTGTTCCAGCCGTGTGCCCTGGTTTCGACGTATCACGCAATGGAGCTACCTTAAACGAACTTGAGGACTTCTTCGAGCGACGCAATGCGTTGGCAGTCGGTCTCGGGACAATCGCCATGCCTGTCGAGGAGCATGGGCACCATACCGGCGTTGCGGGCACCGACAACATCCATGTGGTACTGATCGCCAACGTGCAGCGCTTCCCACGGCTGCACGTTGGCTTTGGACAGGGCGTACTGGAATATCTTCTGATCAGGCTTATCCGCTCCTGCCTCCGTTGAGGTGATGACGTGGTCAAGGAGAGACGACACGCCCAGCTCAGCGAGCACATGGGTCATGTCCTTGGGCATATTGGATATCAAGCCGGTTGTTACCAACATCATCTTGAGTTTATTCAACGTTGGCAGAACATCGTCAAACAGTGCAAACTTGCGAGACGCCGCCATATCCCGCACCCTCATGTAGATGGGAAGGGCCATGCCACGAGGTACGCCGGCACCGGCTTTCTTAAGGACGATATCCTCGTAGTAGGTATAGATCTCGACCTGTTCGCTGGGCGTCCTCTTGTCTATCCTCAACTTGGCGTTTTCTTCATAGATGTAACGGTCAGCCTCCGCCAGCCCGGCCCTCAGGAGCTGCGGGTCAATAGTTATACCGTAACTGCGACACGCTTCAAGTTGTAGTTCCTCATTAGGCGGGTCGTGGTGGGCCAGGGTGTTGTACCAATCGAAAAAGATGGTCTTGAACGCCATTTTGCCTCTTCTGATTACGTGTTGGAACACCTCAACTCCGGCATGTGCCGGCTCAGGCGTCCTCTATACCGTGCTCTTTCAAATAATCCAGGGCATCCTGTACGGTGGCTATCTTAGGCGCATCCTCGTCCGGTATCTCAAGTTTTTTGGTCGGAGTGCTGAACTCCTCCTCGATAGCCATTATGAGTTCCACCAAGTCAAGTGAATCAGCGTTGAGGTCTTCGGTAAAAGAAGCGGCGGGCGTAACCTCGCTCTCTTCGACGCCAAGCTGATCCACAATGATCTTCTTCAAACGGTCGTATGTAGCGGCCATGATTTCACCTTCCTAACATTGCAATGACGCATATATTATCACAAAAGGGTACCTGTTTTGCAGGTGTGTCGCCACGCGAGCCTGGAGTCAGGTTTGCCCGGCATCGGACGGCATGCATGCGGAGCCAAGCACACCGTTGATGAACCGTGGCGAGCTGTCAGAGCCGAAGAGCTTGGCCAGTTCGACCGCCTCGTTTATTACCACCTTCACAGGTGTCTTCTTGTCAATCATAGCCTCGTATATCGCCAGGCGCAGCATGTTGCGGTCGATGGCCGACAGCTGGTTCAGAGGGAAAAGCGGGGCACACCTGGTAATGATGGCATCTATCTCGTCGCGGCTTTCCAGTACCCCCCGGACAAGCTGGCCCGCATACTCCGCGGCGGCGTCAGGCAGAGCATCTTCCGACAGGATGTTACTAAGCGACTCATCGCTGGAATGTCCCGTGAGGTCTATTTCGTACAGGGCCTTCAGTGCCGCTATCCTTGCCTTACGCCTTGGACCTGGCATAACCTGCTTACCCCGTCCTTAGCCAACCCGAGATGTCGGGGCAGCAGCCTATGTTGAGGGTTTGCACGTCCTTGCTTGTCCTCCTGATCAGCCCGGATAGCACTTGCCCGGGGCCGATCTCGATAAAAGTGGACACACCGGCGTCCACCATGTATTGCACAGACCGCTGCCACTGTACGCAGCCGCATATTTGCCCGACAAGTTCAGACCGCAGCTCCTCCAGGTCCATAACAGGACTTGCCGTCACATTGGCTACCAGTGGGACGGTGATATCCCGGATATTGCACCTCCGGACCGCCTTCTCCAGGCCATCATAGGCAGGACGCATCAGCCGCGAGTGGAAGGCCCCGCTCACCTCAAGAGGGATGAATTTGCGTATGCCAACGGACTGCCCGATCTGGACCGCTCGCTCCAGGTCCGATTTTGCCCCGCTAATGACTATCTGTCCGGGGCAGTTGATGTTGGCGATTTCAGCACCCGACTCGCGGCACAGCGCCGCCAGGGGCTCCATGTCGGCGCCTACCGCCGCCAGCATGCTACCCGGCTGTGCCTGTCCGGCCTCGTGCATGAGCCTGCCGCGCTCCCTCACCAGACATACGCCTTCTTCGAGTGTAAGCGCACCGGCGGCCACTAACGCAGTGTACTCTCCAAGGCTGTGGCCGGCCACGAAAGATGGCGCAGGCAGATTATCCGCAAGTGCAGTGCGCGCAGCCTCCAGGCATGCCAGGCTGACCACCATGACCGCCGGCTGTGCGTTGATAGTCAGCCTGAGCTCTTCTGAGGGACCTTCGAAGCATAGCCGGGAAAGCGAGAAGCCCAGGGCCTCATCGGCACGTTCGAAGATATTTCTGGCAGCGGGGAACACCTTGAAGAAGTCACCACCCATGCCCACCCGCTGGGCTCCTTGGCCCGGGAAGACATAGGCCGTCAGGGACACTTTATCCTCTGGCGCGCAGGGCCGTCATACGGTCAATCACCGTCTCGGCCTCTGCGACTATCCCCCGAATTATGTCGGCGACGGGCCTGATATCCTTGATCAATCCGGCTATCTGCCCGGCCATTAAGGAACCCCAATCCGTATCGCCCTGAATGACACCCAGGGGCAACTTGCCGGTGCCCAGCTCTTCCAGTTCCTTAACCGTGGCGCCAGCCCGTTCCATCTCGAGGAACTTGCGAGTGAGCTTGTTTTCCAGACAGCGTACCGGGTGTCCGGTGGATAGCCCGGTGACGGCGGTATCGCGGTCTCCGGCCTTCACGATACGCTCCTTGTATTTGGGATGGGCAATGCACTCGACCGAGCAAGCGAATCGAGTACCCATCTGCACGCCCTGAGCGCCCAGCGCCAGCGCCGCGGCCATTCCCCGGCCGTCGGCGATGCCGCCAGCGGCTACGACCGGTATCTGAACGGCATCCACAACCTGCGTCACCAGAGGCAGGGTCGTGGTTTCACCGATGTGGCCACCAGATTCCATCCCTTCCGCGACCAGCGCGTCGGCGCCCGACCTCTGCAAACGCTTGGCAAGCGCAACGGCGGAGACGACCGGCATTATCTTGATGCCGGCCCCTTTCAGTCGCGGTATATATATGCCCGGGTTGCCGGCGCCGAACGCCACTACCGGCACCCTTTCCTGATAGATAAGCTCCATCACCTCGTTGACCAGAGGCGAAAGGAGAAGCACGTTCACCGCGAACGGCTTCCGGGTGCGTTCGCGCGTTGAACGTATCTGCTGCCGCAGCCATTCGATGGGTGAGTTGCCGGCGGCGATTGTACCCAGGCCCCCTGCCTCAGACACCGCCGATGCCAACTCCCAGGTCCCCAGCCATGCCATGCCGCCCTGGATTACGGGGTACTCTATGCCCAGAAGGTCACAGATAGAAGTATGAAGCAAGGTCGGATTCTAACCTCCCTCGTAATTGCCTGCTATTCCGCCTTTTTCTTGGTCTTTATCTTGATCACCTCTCTGCCATCGTATGTTCCGCAGGTAGGGCAGACATGGTGATTAAGCTTCGGACTATGGCACTGCGGGCAGTACGAGGTCGGGGGGCGTTCGGCATTCAGGTGGCTGCGTCGTTTACCCTGTCTGGATTTGGGATATTTTTTCTTGGGCAGTGGTGCCATCGGATATTCCCTCGCTTGAGTCTAACGTTGGCCAGTCTTAGGTCGCCTGGTGGCGGTCTTCTGCTCGGATAAGTCTTCTGTCTGTGAGAGTAGTTGCTGGAGTTTCTCCCAGCGTGGATCTTGCAATCTGGCCGGGCAGGAGCACTTTCCTTCGTTCAGGTTATGACCGCACTGTTCACACAGACCAAGGCAGTCTTGCCGGCACAGAGGCTTCATGGGCAGAGACAAGAGGGCATACTGCCGTATCGCCTCTCCCAGGTCCAATATGTGATGTTCATCTATCGTGAATGCATCCCTGTCTTCCGGCGATGGAAGTGGCGCTCCGCTGAACACCTCGATCGTCGGGAAGACCTCTTCTTCAAGGTCAAAAGTGACGGGGCAAGAGAAGGAGCACAGACAACGGCTGCACGTGGTTTCCACGCAGGTGCTCAGCCGGCCTCTGACAAGTATGCCACGGTCGGTGCGGACCATTTCGATGTCCCCGCGAACATCTGTGCCGTCTTCTCCGCAAAGCTTGTGATGCCGCGTAGAGCCTACCGGCTCTCTCAATAGTTGAGCGACGTTGAATTCCATGGTGTTTATATCTATACAGATTTGGCGCAAAGTCTGTTCATTATAGATTCAATCCTTATGTAGTGTCAAGATGCGCCAGACTCGACACACTTGGTCCATAGCCTGAAATCTACATCAGAAGACGCGAGCAGGGCTGAGGTCCAGCCCCAGCCCTGCATAGATGCTCCCTGTCAGGACCAAGAGTCCTGCCATGAGCCTTTTATTTCCGAATGAGCGGGTCTCCTACTATTCCGCTGGCGGGCGTTCCAGCAAGCTTCACCGGGCCTTCTGTGACCATGTCCCACTGGCCGTCTATGACGCCCGACTCAACAACGCCCATATCAGTTACGATCGTTGCCCTGTGACGCGTTATTACCTGGGCAAGCATCTTGCCCGAGCGGTCGCCGTATCCTGGCTGGGCGCTTTCGAAATCGTACACGAACTCCCAGCGGTATGTGCCCTTCAGAGCCACAGTGCTGACCAACTTCACACTATACGGCAGACCGTCAAAAGTGTAGGTCTTGCTGGCTTTCAAGAAAGCCAGTGCGGCGCGCTCGCTTTCCTCCTGAGTTATAGCCCTGATCGAAGGCCTCGAACCATCGGGGACAATCTGCCCTTTATCGGGTTGGCTTATCGGTATAGGGGTAGTGGTATCGCCGTCCGGCTGGTCTGCGGGCGTGCCCGCGACTGCGCTAGCGCATGCGGCTGTTACAACGGCCGCCAGGCTCACGACTGTAAACATCGGTCCCAGTTTGGATTGGACGAACTTGTTCCTTACCCAGTTGGATCCAGTAGTCATTTCCTTGTCCTCCTTCGATTATGTCAACTATTGCTCTGCCGCATGGCTCGTTTCGTTTTCCACCACCACGACGGCGTCTTCTGGCTTTTTATACGATGCCTGAGCGGGTGTATGACACATCGATAGGAGAAATGTCAGGACCAGAATGCGGAGAAGAATCCGAAGGAATCCGGGGGGGCTTGAGAGATATCTTAATACCGTAAAGTTATTTCAATTGGACCGTGAACTCCCACGGTCCCTTGGTGTCGCCAAGGCTGGACACCCTTATTATCATTGCAGTCGCGGTGTCTGGTATCGGGACGGCGATACGCCATGTGTGCAATATGCCTTCATCAAGGAATTCGACCTCGGACTGTCCGGCGCTGCTGAACGTTCTCCCGTCGAAGCTGTATTCCGCCTTGGCGCGAACGGGCGCCCGGGCCATTTGAGGGGAAGTCTTGCTATAACCCTGTGGGACATTAAGCACGGAGAAGTTGGCCTCGCTTGCCCCACGTTCCACCCTTTTCAACACCATCACAATGCCATTTGCTGTTCGAGACTGGTCCGTAAGCGTCTCCGGCTGGGTACTCTGAGCAGACATTGCAGGCACGGTCGCCATTGTTCCGAATGGAGCAGGTTGTGGAGAGGGTTCGATCTGGGTCACGGACGCCTCGGGCGAGGCCGTCGAGAACATGCCGATCCTCCACAGCGCGGCCAGAGATAGGAGAGCAAAGACAAACGTCATGGTTGCAGTGCTCAAGGCGGGGTTCCGAGCCATAAGGCTGCCCAATCGGCGCCACAAAGGCAGGCCTTCTCTGCGGCGCTCGCTCTCCCGCATATCCACCTCTTGCTCCATCAGCCTGGACGTCAGCCGGTGTTTGAGCTGCGCCTGGAAGGCAGGACGGATATCAGCCCGGCACTCGATCAGTTTCCGCGACACGGTCAGGGCGTCCCGATACTGTTCGCTTGTCTGGGCACCGGAGTCTACCTCCTGGCCGGCAAGCTGTCGGTCTACGTCCTCGGAGAACCTCTTCTCTTCGCTATTTCCATCACGCATTTTCGAGCTCCCGCAAGCACTCTCGAAGCTTGCCCATGGCCCGGTACAGCCTTGTCCCTACGTTCACGTCCGAAAGCTTAACCATCTTTGCAATCTGCCGGTTATTGATCTCCGCCCCGAACTTGAGCCTGATGATCTCCTGGTCCTGCTCTGGCAACCTGGACAGGCAAATCTTCAGGCACTCCTGCTCACCCTGCTTCTCCATTTCCTCCTCTGGAAGCAGCCCTGTCGCGGGCATCGTCGCAGCAGCCTCCAGCGGTGCGTTCTGCCTCTTCCCATGCACCCTGAAGTGGTCGATTACCATTGTATTGGCTATCGTGAATATCCAGGTCGAGAACGCCGCCTTATCCTTGTCATACTTCGAAAAATTCAGCAGCGCCTTCTCGAACACCGCCGATGTCAGGTCTTCCGCCAGCGGTGAATCGTTCACCTTGTAATGGATATACCTGAACACCTTCTGCACATACTCGTCGTACAGTCGTCCAAACGTTTCTTTTGTGCTCGGGACGTCCGTGACTTCGATCACTCTCTGTCAACCGTTTATACGATAGACCCGCGAAAGTATTACAGCCCGTTGGCCTCAGGTTCCGTCGTTCGTCTCGGAGCCGGAGACCTGATTGTTAGCGTATGTTCTAACACAAAACATCCCCGCTCCGCCAGTGGCGCGGGAAACCCTGTGCCACGAGGTCGGAAGACGGGCAAACCAATGCGTGCGAGCTCGTGACTTGGCGATAACGGCGAACCCATCGGGTAATAGCGGCATTGATCCCGCAGAATACGTTGCAGAGGAGAGCGTGGTTGCATCCGTGCGCTGTCTACCCTATAATGCAAAAACGACGCTGAAACGTGTCTCCCCGGGCGGTTAGCTCAGTTGGCCTAGAGCGCTGCGTTGACATCGCAGAGGCCACTGGTTCGAATCCAGTACTGCCCACCA
>JACPPY010000054.1 GCA_016190755.1 Chloroflexota bacterium
ACTCCCTGGCAAAGTACGCGGCTGCTTTTTTTAGGATGTCCCGCTCCATCTTCACTTCCGCCAGTTCCTTCTTCGTTCGGGCCAACTCCATCTCAACTTCCGTCAAAGGACGGTACATCTTGCCGATGTCTCCCAACTTGCCGGCTCTATGCGTCTTCAGCCAGTACCCCAGCGTTGATGGCGGCAGGGACAGCCGCCGCCCAGCCTCAGGCAGCGACAGCTTCTCTTCTATTACCAGCTTCACCGCTTCCTCTCTGAACTCCCTGGTGTACCTTCCGTTCGGAATCCCTTTCATACTGACACCTCCATCGCCGTATCTTATTCGACTTTGGTGTCCGTTTTATCCATCCTACCTCACAACTTGTTGCCTTTTCCGATGCCGCTGTTCAATTGTCTGAATACAAACAAGCTGTCGAGAAAGCAGGTTTCACTGAAGTGACTGAGGAACAAGGTCACTTTAGCGGCCAGACTCGCGAGGTACCAAACAGAAAATGGTATACGCATCAAAGCGAGCACAACGACGCGAGTCGCGAGGTGATGCTCGTCTACCGCCTGTCACCCGATAACGTGACTTCAGTTGGCTGCGTGGACCGCAACTCCCAGGTCGTCTTCAGATAGAGACCCTAGGGACTCTACGAGAGGCAACAAGACAGGCGATAATGCCGCCGTAGTTTGAAGTATCCTGTCGTAGATTGTCATTTCCCCGTTGCCGCTATCCTCGCCAGAGCTACCGGAAACAGATGCGTCTTTTTGTCGTTGGGTATCATCTCGGAGCATGGCAAGTCCAATCAGTACAAGACCGTATTGCCACCGAGCCTTAACGATTTCAGGAGAATACTTCGTCGACTTCAACTCTGTCTTAAGGTAAATGTTGTCCATGTTCACGTAATACGTGTAGGTGTCTGTGTCGTCATCGTCTTCGGCAGGGTCGCTTACCACCTTAAGAGCTGAGTACTTGTCGAATTTATTGGAAGTGTTCCACCCATCTTGAAACACCAGGACAGGGTCGGGCAACGCCAATCCCTGAGGAACTTCGGCGTCGGTCCCTTTTTGGTCCGGTTTCGGTGGCCTGCGGTGAACGGTTTTGCCGCCCCTGGGCTCTTGCGGATTCCCGATCTTCACGCTGAAGTTGTTGACAAAGGGCTCCACGAGGACAGGGTCAGATACCAGCGCTTGGTATTTGACAATAGCTCCGATAGGGATACCCGCGGGTTGTTTCACATTCAATGTGGCAGTTCCATTTTCTAGATTGAGCGTATAGTCAATAGGGCTGCCTTTCAACATATCCGGTGAAATTAATGACAGGGAAAACGTCCCGGGGTACTGCTTGCGACCGAAGTAGTCATTGGCAACATCAGTCTCAAACAAGACCCTGCTTCGCATGTTGATTGGAGTCTCTCTGTGAAGTTCCTCGCCGTAGTCCAACTTTCTGAATTTGAACTGCGTTGGATGAGTCTTGCCGACAAAAGGTTTGTCGGCAGATTGGACATCTTTCGATTTGAACGGGTTCGATATTGGGCCCAAACCGGCGAGCATGGCTGCAAACGACGGGGACTTCTTCAAGATCGACTCGAGAACATCTTTGAGAGGCCTAGAGTCTTGGAGTCTGGCTTCAATGTCCTCCCGTCGGCGTTGTTCACGGAGCGCGCGCAGGCCTTGTTGACTCCTGATGATTGACTCTAGTTCTTGCTCAATGGCATCGCGAAACTCTCCATTTCTCAAACGGTCCCTGCTATTCATGAAAAGGTCCCCGCGTGCTCCCGGAGAGAACTTCGAGCAATCCACTATGACAAGAATTGAGTCTTCGAGACGGTTCATATCCACTGGCTTCCTGCTGAAGAAGTTGGATGTCAGGTGTCCGTGGGTTTGACCGTCAACAACGAAAATGATTCCCTCCTTCTTCCTGTATGTCTCAGCCTTGCCCCGTTTGAAGGCATATATTTTCGCAGTCATCTGTTGGCCAGAAACAGAAAATGAGCTGGTAGTTGGGAATCCTTCCTCAAGATTGCCTGCCTTACCATCGTCTAAGCGAACACCCAGCCCAGTCAGAGGGGTGTCAAAACTTCCGCCGTGACCTCTGTAATTGGCTCTGCACTCATGAAGTCGGATTGGCAACGCGATTTCTGGAAGGAGAATATCCAAGCGGCGCAGCAGGCCGTCCCCCATGAGAATGTGGCTCCTGAAGCCGGTCGCCTCATATTCATACAGTTTGATCGTCGTGCCCCAATCAACACGGCGTGCATAGGCGTCGTTAGAATCCGGGAAAAGGGGCATCGTTTTGGCGTTGAAACGCAATACACCACCCTTTCGGGGAGTATTATGCGCATTCATGGGCGCAAGATAAGTGTATATGGGCATTCGCCAAGAACCTGGCAAATCCTCACGTCTGACTATAGTGAAACCCCACTCGCCCAGGAAGCTGTCATTTGGAACAGACGACGTTATTCCGGGCTTACGTCGACTGATAACCAATTGCATCTTATGACGTCCACAAAAGGGAAGGGCACCGGTGCCACCCATATTGAATTTGCCCTGAACAAAATGGACGTTCACTTTGTTCTTTTTATCTAGGGACAGAAGGGTTTCAGGCATTGACTCGGGAGACTGCCCCTCTCCCGAGTCTGATATCGTGAAGCAAGGGTCTTGAAGCGTTCCAGTTGATGCCAGTGTTATGAGGTTAGACAACTTACGCCTCTTCTCGTCTCCCCAATAAGACACGTGACCTAGAGTTTCCGCTTTGGTTTGATCTCCCCAGAAATACAGAGCTACTGCTTCAGGGATGCTGTGCGGAGCCGTTGGACTATCTGGCTTCATGCCTCTCGACCAACACTCTCCCATCAATACAGCATCGACAGAGTTCACAAGCTTTTCTACCAAAGCGGCATCAGGAGCACTCTGTTGATTGCCTATCTGAGGTAGGATGTGGCATAGCGTCTACGATAGTGTTATGATCGGCGTGGTTGGTACACATCGGAGGGATGACATATGAGCAAGGGGCGCAACACTACGCTATTCCATGTCCGTCTGCCAGACGATCTGAACAACTGGATAGAAGGTCAGGCAGCCCTTCAAGGCATGACAAAGTCAGACTGGATGCGAGAATTTCTACGCAGTCATGCCCAGGCTGCGGGGAATCCGCCTGTGACGACAGGGAATCAGGGAGCAGGAAAGCCTCTGAATTCTCCCGGAACTGCGAAAGTTGGCCCTAACCAGCCGTGCCCATGTGGTGCAAAGTACCCCGACGGGAACCGCAAAAAGTACAAGCATTGTTGCGGGAAAAGGGTTTGAAGGTGAAGAGTTAGGCCGAATGCTCCAGGAATGCGAACAGAATTTAGTCACCACTCAACAAACATTGGGATGTCTGTCCAGCCACGCGTACAAGTGGATGGTGCCGTTTGAGTTTGTGGTCGGGCAGCAACAGGTCTTATGACCGTGAGAGCATTTGCCCTTTGGGCAAACGCAGTCATGTGGGAGTTGGTTGTGAGGATTCGTGAGGCAATTATCCGATTGAATCCTGTTGCCGTGCTAACTCGATAAAAGTTCGGGCTCTTTTGTGTTCCCAAATGGTGGGCACGACTCTCCATCTTTGTGAGTCATCGGCCGGTATCGAAGGGTGTTCTATTTGGTAGTAACCAATGCCTGGCACAAGGGAAAAGTAGATGATGCCGAGGCCGCCAAACAAAGCATAATATCGGGCAAGGGCCAATCCGCCCAGCACAACACCGGCCCTGATCGCCATTGAGAGAAGATTCTTGCGTGAGTAGCAGAATTTGATATCGTGGTAAGACAAGCGTTCAATCTTTGGTGGGCCGAAGCCTTCAGGCCGGTACCTGATAATACTGTGGTCAGTGAGCACTATGAAGTGGATTCCGTTGATTAATGGTTCTATAAACGGTATCCCTGTGCCAGACTCAATTAGTGCGATAATCTTCTCGTCCTTTGGCAGACGTTTGGCAAGCGATTGGCGTGCCAGACGACAAACACGGCTGTCCTTCATGGAAGCGAGTTTAGCACAAACTATTAACGCCATGCCCTCATCGGGATGTTTGTCCGGTCACGCGTACGGAAGGATGGTGCCGTTTGCAGTTGTGGTCAGATGACGATCGCAGATTGGCAGAGGTGAAGATGGCTCTTGAGAGCTTCAGAAAGCAACCGTTGGATATTGCGAAGTTTTTCGCACTGGGTTGTCCAGGAAGGGAGAACTACTCAATAGCCAATTGATTCAACAATTGATAGCAGCGTGTTGTCAGGCATACATAAGTCTGCCCTTGGGCCGCGGAATTGACCGACCTAACTCCCGAGCCGTTTCGATCCACTCGTGGATAATGGCCTCAGCATTCGCGAGGGCCTCTTGGTAGGTCTTACCATCTGCCATGCATCCAGGCAACTCAGGTACCTCTGCGATGAACGCCTCGTCTGCTTCGCTCCAGTAAATTATTATCTCGTATCTACTGCTCATCGCTCGTCTCCAACATAATCTTGTAGTGAAGCAGGACGTTGCGGACTTGCTTCACCTGATAAGGTTTTGCTTTTGAACCTCTCGGCTGAAGATTCAGTATCTCCTCGACACCGTTTCTTGTGAAAATGTGGTGGTCGCCCCGGATGCGTTCTTCGAAGCCGAGTTTCCTCAGCAAGCTGCACATTGCGGAAAAGGAGATATCTGCGTCTGATGCTCCTCTCAGTATTCTTGCCAGTAGTCTCTCGTGGGCTCCCATTGTGCTCTTATTCTGAAGGATAGCCGCTAGCGTGTCAATTGAATCTGTCGTGGATGCCAAGTGATACCTGGTGGAGACATGCGATTTCTCGCCTGCTGTTATCGGAATGAAGGCGCAGAAGGACACGTTGGCGTCCGAACATCGCAGGGTATCAACACTTAATGTGAAGAGGGTCTTCCTGCAATCACTGATGGCCCGGCTTCTGATACCCTCCAAGATGGGGACGCCATCACTGTATTAGCAGTCCATCATTGTGGGGCCTTGGGGTTACTCCTGCCGGCTGAAAGACCAGGCAGCGAGGGAAAGCATTACGGCACCGAAGACGACCACGATCAGCACATCCTCAAGAATGGTCATGGTATGCCCCAGCACAGTGACGCCGATGATGCCTTTCCCCTGGCCGGCAGCTGCGCTCATGGCGGCTATCTCCTTGCCGAGGAAAAGCTGGCGGATGGTGTCCACACCATAGGTGAGAGGGTTGAGCTTGGATATAACTTCTAGCCATGCCGGGACGCTGTTGACCGGGAAGAATACCCCCGAGAGGAAGATCAGGGGAAAGATGATTATCTGCACGATGATCTGGAATCCCTGCTGAGACCTCATGCGAGAGGCTACCAGGACTCCGAGCCCGGAGAGGGAAACGGATATCACTATCAGCACGGGCACAAGCTGCGCCACCAGGAGCGGGGTCAGCGACACTCCCAGGAACGGCGCGAGTATAAGCATGACGATTCCCTGGCCCACGGCCACAGCCGCACCGCCGGCAGCCTTGCCCAGCACGATACCGCTTCTGCCGATAGGTGCCACCAGTATCTCCTTGAGGAAGCCGAACTCACGGTCCCAAACCACGGAGAGGCCCGACATGACGGAGTTCATGAGCACAGTCATGGCGATGATTCCGGGGTACATGAACTGGATGAAGTCCACGCCCGGAGTCAATGCCCCGATTATCCGGTTGAACCCGGCTCCGAAAATGACCAGGAACAGCAATGGCATGGCGAAGGAAGAGAGCATACGGGATCGCTCCTGGATGAATCTGAGCAACTCCCGGTAGGAGATAACCCACATTCCACGAAGTACGTCTTCCATAGTCTACCTCCCATGCCTCATTCTCATGGCCTGCATCATAGTTTTCATCTGCTCCTTGAAACCGCCTTCCTCCTCGCGTATCGCACGTCCGGTGAGCTTCAGGAAGACGTCGTCCAGAGTCGGCCGGTGCACGCCCAGCGAAAGCAGAGGACTCTGGAAGCTCCCAACTAGCCTGGGCAGGAACTTCTCACCTTGTGGAACGCTGAGAGTAATCATGCCGTTCTGGATGGAGGGTGAGAGTCCGAACTTCTCCTTCAACTCGGCTGCCGCGGCCTCGTTGTTCTGGGCTTTTAGCGTTATCACATCCCCGCCCAGGGCGTCCTTGAGCCGGTCTGGCGTGTCGAGGGCAATTATGTGCCCGCGGTCGATTATGCCTATGCGGTCACAGTTCTCCGCTTCGTCCATATAATGCGTGGTCAGGAAGATGGTCAGGTTGCTCTGCTTGCGGAGGGCCCGTATGTAGTCCCATATGGTGTGCCGCGTTTGAGGATCCAGCCCCAGCGTGGGCTCGTCGAGGAACAGCACACGCGGGCTGTGCAGCAGGCCGCGGGCGATCTCCAGCCGCCTCTTCATGCCGCCGGAAAAGGTGCGCACTGCGCTCTTACGCCTGTCGGACAATTGGACCAACTCCAGGAGTTCGTCAATTCGCTTGCCCCTGACATCTTTGGGTATCTTGTAGGCGTAGGCGTGGAACCGCAGGTTCTGCTCGGCTGTCAGGTACTCATCGAGCGTGGGCTCTTGGAACACAAGGCCGATGGAACGCCGCACATCGCTCCGCTGTTTCGCTATGTCGAAGCCGTTAACCATAGCTTTGCCGCCGGTCGGCGAAAGGAGGGTGCAGAGCATGTTTATAGTGGTGGTCTTGCCTGCGCCATTTGGGCCGAGGAAGCCGTAAATCTCGCCCTCAGCTACGTTAAAAGAGACCTTGTCTACGGCGACAAGTTGACCATACTTTCTGGACAATTCATCGACTTCTATTATGTTCATGGCTGATCTTCTCCTGGTCCGGCCTCGGCCGCCCTGGCCAGCGCGTCAAGGCCTTTGTTTAGGGCCCTCAGCTCTTCTAACGTTAGCCTGGCCAGTACATGGCGCATGTGGGCTATCTTGGTTTCCCTGAGCTTAGATAGCAAAGTACGCCCTTGTTCGGTAGTCTGGAGCAGTATCATGCGGCGGTCCTTTGGGTTCTCCCGGCGGTCCACCAGCCCTTGCTCAACGAGCCGGTCGACGATCCGCGTAATGTCTGGCGGCGTCACATTCAGGGATGCCGCCAGCGTCCTGACGTTCGTGTTGCCGCTGAGGTCGATCAAGGATAGGCTCTTCAACTGCACGATGGTCAGGCCCAGGTCCATCCAGGCGTCGGGCGCGGACCGCGCTATAGCGCGTCCTAACAGCTGCTCAAGCTCGATGGTCTCCTGTGTTAGCTTCGCCCTGTCTGTCATACTAACTTTGCAGCCTTGTGTGGTTTAATAACGGTTAATAATTAACCGAATAGACATATATTACAACATGTTATCTATATAATTGCAACCGATGGTTGTGAGAATGCCGGCAGGACAGGAGGTTGACCGTTGCTATTGTCGCGGGGCTTCTGAGTCTACGCTGTGCGACATCATGGATAGCGCCTTGACCACATCGGCCACCAGGAACGAGCTGAGCTGGACCTGCTTGTTTCTGGATAGGACATGTCTTATCCTGCCTCCGGCGTACTGGCCTGCGGTGAAGAAGGCGATGGACGCAGGTAACAGGACCAGGCCGAAGCCCAGGAACCAGGCTTTGAGCCCGATGGCTATCAGGACTGGGATATGGACGGCCATTATCCAATGGCGGGAGAACCTTCTGGTGTTCGACCTCCAGTATCCGAAGAGGATGTTTATCACGAATATGGTGAGCAGGCCAAGGGCAGTGATCATGTTGTTGTCAAAATGTTGTCGAACATTGTAGCCTGGTTATTTCCTTGTGTAAAGGAAAATTAACTGGGAGGAACCCTGTGCGGCAGCCTATTACACGGCAGGGCAGATCACGGCTATCTGCGTGTATTCAACTTAGAGAGATAATAGCGCGGGAGAGCGGTCGCCTTCCCATACGACCTGCCCGCCCACCATCGTCATGATGACCTTGATATCTTTTATGGCCTCTGGCTCCACGGCAGTCGGGTCGTCGCTAAGAAGGACCAGGTCGGCCAGTTTTCCAATCGCTATGGAGCCGAGGGTCGTCTCCTGGCTACAGGAATAGGCTGCATTGGTGGTATACATTGCCAGGGCCTGCATCGGCGAAACCTTCTCCTGCGGTAGCAGCACGTGGCCGCTCTGTGTCGTGCGAGTAACGGCTCCGTATATTCCTACCAGCGGGTTACAGGGGACGACTGGGGAATCGGAGGAACCAGCCGTCACCAGGCCGGAGCGCAGGAAAGACCCGATGCGGTATAGCCATTGCTGCTGCGGCTTCGGCACGGTGTTCAGGTATCTCTCGCCGCTGTAGTAGATAAACGGCGGTTGGGTTACGATGATGGTCTGCAGCCCCTCCAGCCTTGACAGCAGTGTGACGGTACATTCGGCGCAGTGTTCTATCCTGTCCCGGAACTTTCTCATCGTGGGGAAACGTCGCCGGTTGCGCTCCAATGAGGTAACCGCAGCATCTATGGCGATCTCCTCTATGGCATGTATGGCCACCGGCCTGCCCGCCCAATGGGCACGCATCACGTGGTCATCCAATAACCGCTCTGGAGGAAACAGCGTGCCGGTGGATTCGGTAATCATGAGCTTGATAGGGCCGACGCGGACGTCTGATGCTGCCTCTTCTGGCTTTGTTGTCGACAGCAGTCCTGCCTGGATGAAGGTATCCAGTGAGTCTATGCCAGGCAGAACTGTCACGCGGCTGGCTAACAGGCCGTTGTTCTTGATGGACTCGAAGGTCAACCATTGGTCGAGGTCGTTTCCCGCTGTAGCATCTTGCAAGGAGGTTATGCCGCAGGACTGGTACTTCTGACTGGCGAGCCTGATGGCCATGAGCATCTGGTCCGGGTCCGGCTGTGGTATGATGCGGCCCACAAAATAGTTCATATCTACGAGCAAGCCGTTGGGCTCGCCGGTCTCCGGTTCACGCTCTATCACTCCTCCTGGAGGCTCCGGCGTTACGGCGTTTATGCCCGCAAGCCTGAGCCCGAGAGTATTAAGCACACAGTAATGCCCGCTGCGATGGCTCAGCGTGACCGGATGGTCCGGCACTGCGGCATCCAGGTCGTGCCTGTTGGGGTGCCTTTTTTCGACGAGATAAAACTCGTTGTAGCCTACGCCGACTATCCACTGTCCGGGCGGCGTTGTCACAGCGCGCTCGCGCAGCTCCGCCTTTATGTCTTCGATAGAGCTTACTGATTCCGGTGAACAGTCAACCGCGAGCAGGCTGCGGGCGAAGGCCAGCACGTGGCAATGGGCATCATGGAACCCTGGCACAAGCGTCATGCCCTGGCAGTCAACCGACCTGTCGTTCGGCCCCTGGAAGTCCCGCAGCAGGTCATTATCACCTATTGCTGTGACCCACTGGTCCCTTATGGCGACCGCCTCGGCCTTTGGCCTGCCGGGCTCCATGGTGATCACGTTGGCGTGATGCAGTACCAGCAAGTTGCGACTCCTATCAAGAACCTGCTCCTGACGCCGGCGTTCGCTACCATTCGGCAGGAGACGTATCATCTCGCATGGGTAGTCCCGCAGCGAGGCCGGTGGGTTGTTTCCCCCTGTATTCAGTATAGCGCCCTTGTCCACAAGGTAGCTGCGGATACGTGATGGCGTCCGCTGGGCCCGGCGCATTACCCTGGGGTTTCTCCTGTTGGAGGCAGCGTCAGAAGGTACGTAAACACCTACTCGCGCAGGTTGTGGAGATTTGTATTTGGTTTGTATCTATGATATGATTTCGCAAACATCGCGTCGGGATGAATTCAGAGAGAGGAATTGAATTGTAATGGCCGTGGAAGAGACAGAAAAAGAGAGATCGCTGGAACTGGCTGTAGGGCAGATCGAAAAGCAGTTCGGCAAAGGGTCCATCATGCGGCTGGGCGAAGCCACCGCCGCTTTGACGGTAGAGTCCATCCCAACGGGCTCGCTGTCGCTTGACCTGGCGTTGGGCGTGGGCGGCATTCCGAAGGGAAGAGTAACCGAGATCTTTGGCCCTGAGGCGTCCGGCAAGAGCACACTGGCGCAGCACATAATCGCCGAAGCCCAAAGGGCAGGTGGCGTCGCGGCCTATATCGACGCCGAGCATGCGCTTGATCCTGCCTATGCGGCCCACTGCGGCGTGAATGTGGACAACCTGTGGATAGCGCAGCCGGATACCGGCGAACAGGCGCTGGAGATAACCGAAGGCCTGGTGCGAAGCGGCGCAGTGGACGTGGTCGTGATAGACAGCGTGGCCGCGCTTGTGCCTCGTGCTGAACTTGAAGGAGAGATGGGCGACTCCTTCATAGGTCTGCAGGCGAGGCTGATGTCTCAGGCGCTGCGCAAACTTACCTCGGTGATCAGCAGGTCCAAGTCGGCCGTCATCTTCATCAACCAGTTGCGTGAGAAGGTCGGCGTGTTCTTCGGCAACCCGGAGGTGACCCCCGGCGGCCGTGCGCTGAAGTTCTACGCCTCGGTCCGCATTGACCTGAGGCGCACCGATGCCATAAAGGCCGGCTCAGAGGTTGTGGGCTCGCGCGTGCGCGCGAAGGTAGTGAAGAACAAGGTGGCCGTGCCTTTCCGCCAGGCGGAGTTCGACATAATGTTCGACTCGGGCATAAGCAAGGCAGGCGACATACTCGACCTCGCCGTGGCCACAGGCATGGTTAAGAAATCGGGAGCCTTTTTCACCTACGGGGAGACGAAGATAGGCCAGGGCCGTGAGAACGCCAAGGAATACCTCAAGCAACACCCGGATGTGAGCGGCGAGCTGGAGCAGAAGATCAGGGGCTCCAGTTCCCACATAACAACTGCGCTACTGCGTGGCGGTGGTGATGGCGGCGAGTAAGCCGCCGGAACATCAGGCGTGTTCCGTTGATGTGATATGCCTCTGATAACTGAGATCAAGGCTGTTAAAAAAGGCCGGGTGTCCGTCTACCTCGGAGGCGAGCCGGCCCTGGAGATAGCCTCCGACGTACTTGTCGCCCGCGGCCTCCGGTCAGGAATGGAGCTTTCCGCGCCTCAGCTTGCCGAACTCAAGAAAGCCGATGAGATACACCGGGCGTTGGAGGCGGCCATGCACTACCTGGAGTACCGCCCGCGCAGCGAAAAAGAGCTCCGCGACAGGCTGCGCCGGGGCGCCTTTCCCCCTGATGTGACTGCTGCCGCCATGGCCAGGCTGAGGCAACTGGGCCTGGCCGACGATGCTTCCTTTGCTCGTTTCTGGAAGGAAGGACGGGAGGCCACCCGTCCGCGCAGCAAGCGTATGATGAAGCAGGAACTGTGGCGCAAGGGCTTGAACCAGGAGATAATCCAGGAGACAGTCAAGGACGTGGACGAGGAGAGCGGCGCCTACCGCATTGCCAGCAAGAAGGCACACTCCATGAATGGCCTGGATGAAAAGGCGTTTTACCGCCGGCTCGGCTCATTTCTGCAGAGCCGGGGCTACAACTATGACCTGGCCCGCCGCACGGTGGAACGTGTGTGGCAGGAGACTCGGCACACGCCCCTCGAGACTGAAGAGTAGTCGCTGTGTCCGTCCTGGGGCGTGCTGGTACACTGCCTTGCCACGCCACGTCAGCCTTGCTACCATATACTTCTATGCTGGATAACATTGGACTCTACATCACCCTCTTCATCATTGCGCTGATCGGTGCCGCTTTCTTCTGCAGCGCAGAGACTGCTTTCATCAGCCTGCAGAAGCTGCGGATCCATCACCTGGTACGGACTACCCCAAAGAAGGCCGAGCTTGTCGCCCAGATAGCAGGCCATCCCGAGAAGTTCCTTGGCACCGTCCTCCTGGCGATCAACCTCCTGGAATCCGCAGTGGCCACGTTGGGCACAGTCATAGCTATTTCGTTGTGGGGAGAAAACCTGGGAGCTGCAATCGCAACCCTGGCCATTGCGGTGGTGACCCTCATATTCGCCGAGTACCTTCCCAAGACGATTGCCGCCCGGTACGCAGAAAAGATAGTCATGAGCTACGCCAGGCCGGTACAGCTCGCAATGGTCGTTCTTTCTCCATTCGTCTATGTCCTCAATCGTATCGGGATGAGCTTCTCCTCAATTGCGGGAGACAAAGAGCCAAGGCCGACCCTCAGCGAAGAGGAGTTTCGCACTGCGATCACGGTCGGTGAACACGAGGGAGTCATCGAGAACACCGAGGCGGAGATGATACACAAGGTCTTCGAGTTCGGCGACCGGCCAGTGCGGGAGGTGATGACGCCACGTACTGAGGTCACTTTCGTCGAGAAGGGAACGCGTCTGAAGGACTTCATAGCATCATACCCCGACCACCCACAGCCCCGGTTTCCTGTCTTTGAAGGCTCCGTTGACAACGTCATCGGCCAGATCTCGATAAAAGACATGGTCGTTGCAGAGGCTGAAGGAAAGATGCGCGACGAAACCCTTGTGGACGAGTTGGTTAGCAAAGTTATGTTCATCCCCGAGAGCAAGCGCCTGGGCGAGTTACTGACCGAAATGCAGGACGAAGGTCACCAATTGGCGGTGGTCATCGACGAGTTTGGCGGAACGGCGGGCACGGTAACTGTGGAACAGGTTGTAGGCGCAATCGTCGGGAGCCTTGGTGGGGAACTTGTCGGCGGCGAAAAGGAATACGAGGCCATCGGGGAGAACGTCTTCCTGGTAGAAGGAGGACTCCGTGTCGAGGATGCCAATGAGCAGCTGGGGCTCAATCTTCCGGAAGGAGACTACGAGACGGTTGCCGGCTTTATCTTCTCACTGCTCGGACGCATACCCCGGGAAGGTGAACAACTCGCCTACAAGGGAATGAAGATAACGGTCAGCGAAATGCGAGGCAGGAAGTTAGAAAAGGTAATGTTCACCAAGATGGAGGCCCCGGCGAAAGCCGCGGCTCCAGCCGAGGCGGACAAACAACTGCAAAAGTAGTCTGTTCTCAACCTACATCTTGCCTGTTGCGTCACTAACTTCTGCACCGTGCCGACGTTTACTAGTGTACACAACATGCCATTTTCACGGTAGGCTGTGCCACGTTCCAAATCCTGTTACCTGATGTACTTGGAGGTCTCCACTCTTGACATTTAGAATCTCCACTTGCTAACATACATAGCCATCCGATGTACTATGATAGCCGATGGGCATCCATCGCAGTGGAAGTAATGCCCGTGGCAGGGGTGCATCAAGAGGTGTTCTCACATCGCCAGCGTAGCCATAGTAACAGATAGCACGAGCAGCCTTCCTCAGGAGTTGATCAGCCAGTACGGCATATACGTGGCTCCGGTCGGGATGGTTATTGACGGGAAGCATTACCGCGACCAGATAGATATCACTGCCGCAGAGTTCCTAGACATGTCCGGGAAGCTAACGAAGCAGCCCTCCACCACCGCGGCCAACCCCGGGGACTTTCTGGCTATTTTCCGAGAGTTGGGCAAGTCAACCAAAGACATAGTATGTATCCTCGTTTCCAGGGCGCTATCGGCCACGCAGGAATCAGCGTACCAGGCGAAAAGGATGATCAGGTCAGAGATACCGGACTTGAACGTGGAGATATTCGATAGTAAGACCTCTATTGGCGCTTTGGGTTTCATAGTGCTTGAAGCTGCACGTGCCGCGCAGCAGGGTAAGAGCAGGGAGGAGGTGTTGAAGGTAGCCAGGGACATGTCACTGAGGGTGGTCTATCTCGCTACAGTTGATAGCCTCAAATACCTGATAAACATCGGCCGCGCGCCGAAGAACGCGACCTCGGTGGGAGAACTGCTCCAGGTAAAGCCGGTTATAGGTTTCATCGACGATACAGGTCTGCTAGAAATCGTTGCCAGGGTCAGAGGAAGGGGCAAGGCGGTGAGCAAGATACTGGACCTGGTTGAGGAGTACGCAGACACCAGGCTGCCACTCCACGCGAATGTCCACTACACCCACGACCCGGCGCAAGCCGAGCAGCTGAAGCAGTCACTCGTCTCCCGGTACAAGTGCTCCGAGGTGTATGTGACGCAATTCTCGCCTGTCATGATAGGGGCAGTTGGGCCCCTGGTTGGGCTCTCATTCTATTCGTGACCTGCATGGTCGCTTGAGTGAAGTATGGAGGAAAGAATGAAAAGACGTTGGGTCCTGGTAACCACTGCAATTGCTCTCCTGGTTCCCTTGCTCATTTTGCCGTTGGCCTCCTGCAAGTCGAAGCCACCGGCGAACGCCGAAATTCGTGTGGGCATAATGGGAGGCGTCACGGGCGCCACCTCCTCAGCCGTTTTGCCCGTAGTCGAAGAGCTACAGCACTTCATGCGTTACATGAATGAGGTCGAAGGTGGTATTGACAGCGTCAAGTTCAGCTATAAAGTAGCCGATACCAAGGGCACTCCAGATGGGGCAGTCCTGGCTTACAAAGAGCTGAGGGACTCCTTCAAGCCCATGATCTACATACCTGTCGAAGACTACCTGCTTGTTCCCATGATAGACCAGATCGCGCAGGACAAGTCCGTTATCCTGACTATAACGGCGATCGACAACAAACTATACGTGCCGGCGGGCAGGGCCTTCGGCATGGGCATACCGGTTGCCGATGGCTTCGCTGGCTACGTGAAATGGGTCAAAGGGAACTGGAAGGGCCAGGGGCAGCCCAAGATCGGTGTATTGCACTGGGACAGGCCGTCCGGGCTCGGGTGGCAGATGGCCCAATCGTGGGTCAAGAAGCAGGGCATCGAACTCGTGCCCGCTCCTTTCAGCATCACTGCCATGGACCTCAAGCCTCAGCTGATGGCCCTGCGCGATGCCAAGGTAGACTACATCTGGATGGCGGGTATTTCGCCCAACGTGTCAGTGGCCATACGTGATTTCCGCGGCCTCGGGCTTGCCGGTAAGATGCCCTTCACGTTCAATGAGTTCACGGAAGCGCATACCGTGCTTGCGCTGGCAGGCGCGGCTGCTGAAGGGTTCTACGAGTACAGGGCGGAGAGCCCCTATTCGGAAGACACAGAGGCATCAAAGTTGTACACGAAGGTGTGGAAGTGGGCGGCCAATCAAGACAAATGGTCGGATAACCGCCATGTGGTGACCTTCGACGCCGTCATGAAAGCGGCCGTGAAGCAGGCCGTGGCCGATAGCGGATGGGAAAAGCTGAGCGGCGATACGCTCTACACGGCCCTTACCAAGCTCAACAAGGTCGACACTATGGGCAACATGAAGGACTTCGGTTTCGGGCCTGATAAGCGCATAGGCGTCTCCACCATCAAGATGAAGCAGTACACGAAGACCGGCACCGTTCCTGTCGGCGACTGGATCAGCCTGCCGCGTATCTTCGAAGGCATAGATAAGTAAGAGACAATAGTCCTTTTGGTCAACCACAAGGCCAGGACCGGTTCCGGTCCTGGCCTTGCGATTCAGAGTTTCCAAGGGAGCGCGAGCTGAACCATTCAAAAGTATCTGGTGCAACAGTATGGTCGTGTGCAAAAACTTCAGGTTCATCCTCACCCTAAAATTCGCTCCCCAGGTACCCACGGAGTGGGTGTGGAGAGAGTTAGAGTGAGGGCTCACTTGGAATGGATTAGTAGCATGAACAAGGCCAGAGCATACGCAGCAGGTTGTCCTCTTCCGGCTGCCAGTACTTCTCCTTGTTGAAGCGGGCCTTGGGACGGTTGATGTTGATCACCTGCTTGTACCCAATCGTCCAGATGATGGTGGCCTCGATGTGCGAAAGGTCGTGGCGCAGCTCTACCCGGTCCACCAGAAGTGCTATCAGGCGGTTGCGCAGGGCTCCGGGGTATTTCTTCCACTTGCCCTCCAGGTTTTCTAGACCAAGGCCAAGATGGAAACTACATTGCTGCTGTTGCAAGTAGTGGGTGATAAACATCGCGAATCTATCCAGATTCGCTTCCCCAGAAAAATGCACGGATCATGGCTGCCCTTCAGCAGTTGACTGACCAGGCAGGTAATACCTCGTCTGAAGACACTGATCGTGCGCCGAGAGAGGGCCTCAAATGACAAAAGTGCTGCGCTATGCTCTGATGCATCTGATAATATTCAGTAGGAAGGCGCATTGGTCATCTCCAGCATCAAGGTATGTGACTAATTCCATGATGCCAGATGTCCCTGCGCTTTCCTCTTATCTAGCGGTCTTTCATACCCCATTCAGCCCTGCGGAAGGTGAGACGCCGGAGGAGTTGCCCGAACCAGGCGGAGGGCACACCACATGGTGGCGACAAAAACCTCTGGAGATGACAAGAGACGATAAAGGCATGTTTTATCGTCGTATCTGGCCCAGATAGCGGTGACGACAGAGACGACATTTTGGGGTTATCTACAAAAAGGCTCAAAGAGGAGATTTTGCAGAATATGCAGACCGCGCGACAGGGGACTTCCGTAGGCCTGGTCCCACAGGGACGAAAGCCCTCAACGCACAGAGACTCCCGTGTGGGGAAGTGTGCCATCCGTGCCAACTGTGCCAGGCATTCCAGGGAAACGTCCATAGTGGCTCTGGGCCATAATCTGTTAGCCTATGCCGACATCCCAATCACCGCTTTGCAAAGGGCGGCCCGGGGAGGGCCGCCCTCGGGGGTACATGTACTAGCGATTAGGTTCTCCCGCAGGAGGTGCGCGCATTACTTTCCGTGTTGCGGCTGCCGGAACAGACCTTCGAATCTCTCCCATTGGTCCTTGCGGTTTTGTGCCGGGAAGTGGACCAGGTGACACTTCATGCAGCTTTCGTTACCTATAGCTCCGGTTAGCTGGCCGACCTTCTGCATGTCGGGCGTGCCTTGCAGGGCCTCTCCGAGTTGATCCACAATCGCCTGGATTCCCGGGTCTACGAAGTAGGTCCTCGGGGTATCGTGGCAGCTCTTGCAGCCCTCGGGGAGTTGCTTGAACCGGGCGCTGAAGTCCTGGAAGTTCTTGCGGGCGTTGTCGAACTTTCCCTGCTGCAGGTCTACTCCCATGCCCGAGAAAGATCCGGCCATGGTGGTCATATACTTGACCCACTCAAGCTGCTGATTGGTCACGGGGTCGGTCACCTGCACGTCATCGAAGTTCTTCCAATGGTATTTTTGATGTGACTTGGTCTGGTTGATCAGGTGGCAGGTGTCGCAGGCCTGGCCTACCCTTCCCATGGCTGGCCCGATCTTGGACGGGTCGCCGGAATTTATAGCTGCCCCGAGGGCATTCACCGGCGCCATGGGGAATAATTTTGTCCACTCGGGGACCATCTTGGACATCTTTATCCACTGCGCTTTGAAGGCTTCGAAGTTGGCCTTCGCGCCCTGCATGTCGTTCTCGCCCAGGTTCACGGCTATGCCTGAGAATGGGCCCTCAAGATTGAACATCTCGATCAACCATACCGGGGCCGGGGCCTGGGGTGGGAAGAACTGGTCGAGCGAGGCGGGTGGCGGCCCTGCCAGCTCTCTCAGTAACCGGTTCTGCTGCCCCAGCGACGTCCTCTTGCCGTCGTTGAAACCAGCGACGGCGAGAATAGCCATAAGGCCGATGATGGCTATACCCAGGAACAAGAGTTTTTTGTTCAAGTCATGCCTCCTAGCATCTCTCCTCAAGCCGGATGTATGATGGTCCGGAGAAGTATTGAACGGCCCTTGCGACGACGTCCGGCACGCGGCCAGCGGTATAGGGAGATCGGTGATGCGGATCAGAAAAGAGGAAGACTAGTCTGGTTTCCTGAGCTCGTTTCTTGCTACGCGAACACTGATTCCACTCGCCCGCCCCTTCAGGCAAAGGCGCTAAGACCATAATATATCCTGCTGAATGAGAAAGTTATAAACTCAACCGCTGTGATATTACACTTGTATGACATACGCCGGATGCCGAAACGCGGTTATCTCAAGATAGGTTGTGCCGGCGTTGACAGTACCTGTTCCTCCTGTGCATAGAGTACACGACCTCTGCTGAGTGAATGAGACGAAAGTCCTCACCTGATCCTCCTGTGCATGGAGTACACTGTAAAAAAGGGTATCGCCAGGAATGGAGGAACAGGCTATGGATACGGACACGGACACGGAGCAGAATTCAAGGGAGGTATACCTGGACCATGCCTCGGCCAACCCGGTGCTGCCGGAGGCATTGCAGGCCATGGCCCCCTTCTACCACTCTCTCTTCGGCAACCCTTTATCCCTCCACTCCTGGGGCAGCACCGCACGTGAGGCCATCGAGGAGGCCAGGACCAAGACTGCTGCCCTCATCGGCGCCCCATCGCAAGGGCTCCTCTTCACCTCCAGCGGCAGTGAGGCCAATAACCTAGCCATCAAGGGCATCGCCTTTGCCCGCCAGAACCAGGGCAAGCATATCGTCATCTCCGCCATCGAGCACTTCTCCGTGCTCCAGTCCTGCAAGAGGCTGGAGCGCTGGGGCTTCGAGACCACCCTGGTGCCGGTGGACCGCTACGGTATAGTCCATACCGAGGAGCTGGTCAAGGCGCTGAGGCCGGATACCATACTGGTGTCTGTGATGCATGCCAACAACGAGATCGGGAGCATACAGCCTATTGGTGAGCTCTCCTCGCTGGTCAAGGGACATAGCAACGCCGTGTTCCACACCGATGCCGTGGCCACAGCCGGTATCATACCGGTAAACGTCGCCGAGCTGGGTGTGGACGCACTGAGCCTGGCGGCGCAGAGGTTTTACGGCCCCAAGGGTGCCGGGGCCTTGTGGCTACGAAGGGGAGTGACCCTGGTGCCTCAGATAGATGGAGGGGTGCAGGAAGGAGGCCGGAGGGCGGGAACGGAGGATGTGCCGGCCATAGTTGGCATGGGTGTGGCGGCTGAGGCAGCCATGGTCCAGCTTAACGAGCACCTGGCACACCTGATACCGCTGAGGGACAGGCTGCTGGAGGGGATACCGGGGGCTATAGAGGATGTGGTGGTCACCGGGCATCCCACGCAGAGGCTGCCGGACAATGTCTCATTCTGCATGCAGTTCGTGGAAGGGGAGGCTATCCTGCTGCACCTGGATGCCCATGGTGTAGCAGCCTCCAGCGGGTCTTCGTGTACCTCCAGGGCGTTGAAGGCCTCGCATGTGCTGCTGGCCACAGGGCACTCGCATGAAGTTGCGCAGGGGTCCTTGCTGTTCACTCTGGGGAAGGAGAACAGCATGGAGGATGTGGAGTACGTGATACGGACTCTGGCACCCATAGTGAGCAGGCTGCGTCGCATGTCCCCACTGTATACTAAATACCTCAAAGGCCGTGCAGCCACAGCCTGACATCGATCAGGACGCGTTGTCCGGAGCATTACCCCTGCTGCAGACCTTCAGCTTTTTACCTCTGCCTGGGATCATTTCCTCATAGACCTTTCCCCCGCGTCCTCGAGGAAGAAGGAGACACAGGGGGTAATGGTGCGTCAAATTCTATCCTGTAACAAAAATCCTGCTCCCGCGTTCCATATGTTAGAACGCCCGAGCAGTGGGCAGGCACAGGCACCCGGATCCGCCCGGCGGCGGATCGGAGAAAGTTAAGGGGGTAAATGCGTTGAAGAAACTGCATCTAGCTATGCCACTCTTCATATCGGCCGCAATTGTGGTGGCGGCAGCGGGTTATTCGGTAGCCCATGCCCATTCCGGCGATGCGCAGGGAACGGTGGAAAGTATCAGCGCCGATGGTTCCACCATAGTAGTGGACGGCAAAACAGTCACGATAAGCCCAGACACTAAGATCAAGGGTGACCTGACCACCGGCGCAGAGGTTAAGGTCAAATACAAGTCTCACAACCAGCAATCGCCGGTAGCCGCGCAGATAAAAGTAAAGCACGGCAAGAGCGAAGAGGAGCACGGAAAGGCGAATGAGGAGCATGGCCAGAAGGGCCGTGTGCCGCCTGCCTGGGGCAAGAAGATGCAGGCGGAGGGGCGCCATGGAGAGGCCAATGAAGTCGAGGGGACCATAGAGAGTATCGCCGCCGACGGCTCCAGCATCGTGGTCAACGGCCAGAAGATAGCAATCACGAGTGAGACCAGGGTCGAAGGCAAGTTCAAGCAGGGCGAACAGGTAGAGGTAAAGTGCCGCATGGCAGCCGATGGTTCGCTCATAGCCGTGAAGGTTGAAGTCGAAGATGAGGACGATGACGTCCATACTGTGATGCCTACGCCCACTCCGACTGTGATCCCCACACCGACGCCCACGCCGTCGACGGCATCAATACGCACGTTGCGAGGCGTCTACTACTAGGATGACAGTTGCAGCCAATCCGGAGATAAGTCGAGACCCTACAGAGAGGCGATGTGATAACAACGGCGAGGCGCTGGACAATTATGAGGTATAATCGCAGGGAATATCCGGCGCCTCGCCTGGCCGAAGCATCGATGTTATCCGGGGGGCCGCTCACACGTTTCACGCAGGAACACAGCAGTCAACAGGGAAACTCTCAGGGGTGGTGGGCAAGCTTGATGAAGCTGCCTTCACCCGGCTTTACGATGAATACGTCGACCGCGTTTACGGGCACGTTCACTACCGGATCGGCAACCGCGCCGACGTTGAGGACATCACGCAAGAGGCCTTCATCAGGGCGTGGAAAGCGCTGGACAAGTACAAAGATACTGGGGCGCCGTTCGTAGCCTGGCTCATCACCATAGCCGACAACCTTGTGGTGGACTACTACCGGAAGCAGAAGAAACAGGAAGTACCTATCGATGAAGTTCTGGAAATGCCCGCAGCCGAAAACCTGGAGGCGCTTGCGGAGGCCAAGCTGGACGGTGCGGCGCTGAGGAATGCCGTGATGAAGCTCAAGGGCGACAAGGCCAGGGTAGTTATGATGCATTTCATAGACGGCTTCTCATATGAGGAGATAGCCAGGGCATTGAAGAAGAGCGAAGGTGCGATCAGGGTCATTCAGTACCGGGCGCTTGGCGACCTGCGCAAGATACTGGATAGGCAATAGGTAAAGGTATCATGAGCAAGCTGAGGAAAGAGGACATACTGGCCCAGTGCCTGGTGGATATCCGGGCCGGGAAGAGCACACTTGAGGAGTGCCTGCAGCAGCACCCGGAGTACGCTGAGGAGCTGAAGTCCCTGCTTCAACTGGCGGTGGGCCTGCAGAGCACCAGGCCGGCAAGGCCGTCGGAGGAGTTCAAACGCCGGGCCCGGGCACGTTTGGTAGAAACCATGCGCGCGGCGCGTGAGGAAACAAAGCTGGCTCCCCTGGAGCGGCTGGGCGTGCCGTCCTGGACGCGGCGACTTGCCATGCCTGCGGCAGCCGCTTTCATCGCTTTAATGGTTGTGGTGGCCGCCGGCGGAGGGACAATATATGCCGCCGGGAGTTCCCTGCCTGGCGATGCACTTTACCCGGTAAAGACGGGCGTGGAAGGCGTACGGCTGGCGCTGACCAAGGATGCTGCGTCCAGGGCTGACCTGCGTCTGGAGATAGCGGCGCAGCGCGTCCAGGAGGCTGATGAGCAATCGCGGCGTGGCCGTAGTGTGAACGTCCGGGCACTGGCGCAGGCTTCCAAACATATGGACGAGGCCATTTCAGAGGCAGGCAAACTAACGCCGGAAAAGGCCAAGCCTGTGCTTACCCACCTTTCAATGGTCACGTTGGAGCAGCAGGTCAGGCTGGCAAAAGACCTGGAGGACGCTCCTGAGGCGGACAAGGACGCGTTGCAACAGGCGCTCGATGCCGCCCGTCGTGGCAACCTGATAGCCGAAGTGGCTTATGGCAACCCTGCCGTGCTGTCTACCTCGCCGTCGGTGGAGGATGAAGGCCTGGAGTCCTCCCATTTCAAGGTGACGGGCACACTTTCCTCAGTCGAAGGTGGCTCCTGGCGCATTGGCAATGTGGTGATAAAGGATGTTGACTCACCCAGAAACATTCCAGCGGGCACCAGGATAGCTGTTGAAGGCCTGGTCCGTGATGGGAAAGCCTTCATCAGCCGGGCCGAGGTTGACGAGAGCAAACCTGATGCCGGGCAGGGGCGTGACGACGTGGAGGTGGAAGGTGTGTTCGGTGGCACCAGTCCCGACAACAAGACCTGGACCGTCGGCGGAGTGCAGGTCAGCGGGCCATCCGGCGTCGAGCCGCCGCGCGGGGATGAGAAAAAGGTCATCAAGGGCAAAGCACACTCCGGCGGATTCACTGTTACGCAGAAAGAAGAGAGCGATCAGGACAAACAGGCCGTCATGAAGGGAGTGCTGGTCAGGGTTGATGTGCCAGCTGGCATGATAGAGTTAAATGTGGCTGGAGCAGCCAGGAAGTTGAACGTTAGTCAGGCGAATATCGTTGACGAAGATGGCCTACCTCTTACGGTTGGTCAACTGGAGTCGCTGTCGGGCAAAGGTGTGAAAGTTGAGGCCTCGGGCGTATATTCCAGCGGCAACGTGTGGTACGCCAGACAGGCACGTGTGGATGTGGAGACTGGATCGCTCAAAGCCAAAGACATCGGCAAAAAGCACTCCGGCGGAAACTAAACCATAACAAATGTAAGCCCCGCTGGCCCCTTGGCCGAAGGGCCGTTGGCCACTACGATAGTGAACAAAGAACGTAGGGGCGGACCGCTGTGTCCGCCCGGGGTGGGACTTCCAGGCTGCCGGAATCCGGCTAATGAGGTGTGGAGGTTGGAGGAGTCTGGCGGGACTGCTGCCTTTCCATCAGCAGCACGGCGATGGCCAACACGATAACGCCGACCGTTATCGCGGAGTCGGCGACGTTGAACGTGTAGAAACGGAATCCGTGCTCCGGCCCGATGTCAATGAAATCTGTGACATATCCCAGCCGGGCACGGTCTATGAGGTTCCCGATGCTGCCGCCCAGCAGTAGCCCGATAGCTGCGCTGCCCCAGCCGCTGCGCAAGGGCCTGTGCCGCAGGAAGAAGAGGAGTGCCCCTACCGCCACCACGCTGATGATGGTGAGTATCGCCGTCTGGTTGGCGAACAGGCCGAAGGCGGAGCCGGTATTTAAAACATGCGTAAGGCGGAAGAAGCCATTCTCGGGCATGGACTCCCAGGGATGAAGGTTGGCCCGTATCCAGTACTTGCTCAACTGGTCAGCCAGGACAATAAGAGCGGCGAGCGCAAGAGAGAACCATACGAGTGCACGCCTCTGCGGCGCGGCCTCTCGCGATGGCTGTTCTACCATGGTCTTGCTGGTCTCAGCGGCTGAATCAGTGGTCAAAGTAGACTACCCTTTATCTGCGGGCTCTGCTCCGTGCTTCCCTGTCCTTGGCGGCCTTGCACTTGAGGCAAAGCCGTGCCATGGGCAGGGCCTCCAACCGTTCTGGTGGAATCGGCTGGTTGCACAGGTCGCACATTCCGTACGTCCCTTCGGCGAGCTTTTGGAGGGCGTGGTCCACCCTACCCATCTGCTCGATGAGTCTACTCTCCAGGGCCAGCCTGTTTTCCCTCTCTGTGGTTTCGCTGGCCTCGTCCTCCCTTTTGCCGAAAGGACTGCCCTCGCGCCACTCGTCAGGAGGGGGCGCGCCTTTTTTGAGTTCGGCCAGTTCCGTCTCCAGCCGCTGTTTTTCCTTTTCGAGTATCTGCCGGACGGCTGCCTGATCGACCATCGAAAGCTCCTTGCGCCGTATGCACCGACCCGGTTGCAGAGATATCATGAAAGGCGAATCGCACGCGGGATGTGCTTGGCTGAGGACTGGTTCAAGTTTAACACGTTACTGATGCGAACTCAAACCGGTTACCCAATAGCAAAACATGACACACCCCGAATTTCACGGGAGCACGGTGTAGGTTCGGGGTGTGTCATGTTGGTCTCAGTCTTGCCTGAGGGCTGAGGCCGGTTAGACCTCGCGGAACTCGCCCTCTACGGTACCCTCTTCGCCGGGGCCTTTCTGCTGCGGCCCTGCGCCTGGGGCTCCCTGCTGGGGCCCTCCGGCTCCGGGTCCTGCGCCAGGCCCGCCGCCGTAGACGGATGCCCCCACCTTCTGCAGTGCGTTCGACAGGTCCTGCGCCACGCGCTTTATGCGGTCGGCATCCTGGCCCTGAAGCGCCGTGCGCACCTCGCCTATTTTGGCCTCGACTTCCTGCTTGACGTTGGCCGGGACCTTATCGCCTAGGTCGCGCAATGTCTTCTCGGCGGAGTACGCCAGGTTGTCGGCCTGGTTCCGGACTTCGGCCATTTCCTTCTTCTGCTTGTCCTCGGCGGCATGAGACTCGGCCTCATGGGTCATCTTCTCGACTTCCGGCTTGCTCAGGCCGCTGGTGCCGGTAATGGTTATCTTCTGCTCCTTGCCGGTGCCTTTGTCCTGCGCCCTGACGCTCAGTATGCCGTTGGCGTCGATGTCGAACGAGACCTCGACCTGCGGTATGCCGCGCGGCGCAGGCAGTATGCCGTCCAGTATGAACCGTCCGAGCGTGCGGTTATCCGACGCCATCGACCGCTCACCCTGAAGAACATGTATCTCCACGCTGGTCTGCCCGTCCGTAGCCGTGCTGAATACCTGGCTCTTGGATGTCGGTATGGTGGTGTTGCGGGTAATGAGAGGCGTCATCACGCCGCCGAGCGTCTCGATACCGAGCGTCAGCGGAGTGACGTCCAGGAGCAATACCTCCTTGACCTCGCCCTTGAGAACACCGCCCTGTATGGCCGCACCGAGTGCCACTGCTTCGTCCGGGTTGACGCTCTTGTTCGGCTCTTTGCCGAAAAAACCGCGGACAACCTCATGCACCTTGGGCATGCGCGTCTGGCCGCCTACCATCAAGACCTCGTTCACCTGAGAGGTCGAGAGGTTCGCGTCGGACAGCGCCTGCTTCATCGGAGGCAGCGTCTTCTCGATCAGGTCCATGGTAAGCTGCTCCAGCTTGGCCCGCGTAAGGGTCAGGTTCAGGTGCTTGGGCCCGCTGGCGTCTGCCGTGACGAATGGCAAGTTGATGTCGGTCTGCTGGACCTGGGAGAGCTCTCGCTTGGCCTTCTCGGCGGCATCCTTGAGCCTTTGCAAGGCCATACGGTCTTGCTTCAGGTCTATGCCGTTTTCCTTCTTGAACTCCGCGACTATCCAATCGATTACTCGCTCGTCGAAGTCATCGCCTCCCAGGTGGGTGTCGCCGTTTGTGGACTTCACCTGGAAGGTGCCCTCTCCGATCTCCAGTATGGAGTTATCGTAGGTGCCGCCGCCCAGGTCGTACACGGCGATGGTCTCCTCACGCTTCTTGTCCATTCCGTAGGCCAGCGCGGATGCCGTAGGCTCATTGATGATGCGTATGACGTTCAGGCCCGCGATCTGGCCGGCGTCCTTGGTCGCCGTCCGCTGGCTGTCGTTGAAGTAGGCCGGCACTGTGATGACGGCGTCGGTCACTTTTTCGCCCAGGTACGCCTCGGCGTCAACCTTGAGCTTCTGAAGTATCATGGCCGAGACCTCCGGCGGGCTGTACGGCTTGCCGCCCATCATGACGCGCACATCCCCGTTAGGCCCTTCCGTGACCTTGTACGGCACGCGCTTCATGTCGAACTGCACGGACGGCTCGTTGAACCTCCGGCCCATGAAGCGTTTTATGCTGTAGATTGTGTTTTCTGGATTGACGATTGCCTGGCGCTTTGCTAACTGCCCCGCCAGTCTCTCCCCAGTCTTGCTTATGGCTACTACGGATGGCGTGAGTCTCTCGCCTTCAGCATTAGGGATTATGGTCGGCTCGCCGCCTTCCATGACTGCAATAAGGCTAAAAGTAGTGCCAAGGTCAATGCCCACTGCTCTTCCCATAGGTTATCTCCTTCTAACTGACTTACAGGGCCGATAATGGCTCTGATTCGCTTTGCCTATTTTATTCCTGTTCCGTTTCCTGTTTTGCCTTTACCCACGACTACCAGCGCCGGGCGCAGCACACGGCCACAGAACTTGTACCCTTTCTGCGTCTCGTGCAGCACCACGTCCTCCTCGCGGTCTTCCTCGTACCCCACAGCCTCCATGAGGTGCGGGTCGAAGGGCTTGCCCTCCGCTTCTATCTCCTCCAGGCCCTGGCCCACCAGTGTGTTCTTGAGCTTGCGATAGATCAACCGAAACCCCTCGACCCAGGCATGCTCCTCAGGGTCAGGGGGGAGCTTACGGAACGCACGCTCCATATCATCTATGGCAGGAAGGACCTTCAGCGTCAGTGCCGAGTTGGCGGACACCGTCGTTTCGCTCTTCTCCTGCTCGGTGCGGCGCTTATAGTTTATGAAATCAGCCTGGGCCCGCTGCCACGAGGCCAGGTACTGCTCGGCCTTAGCCTTCTCGTCTGCCAGAGCCTGGCGCAGCGTTTCGACCGACTCCTCGGCTACGCCCTCGTCGGTCTGGTTAAGTTCGTCTCCGTTGGCTGGCAAGGTTGCACCTCTAGTACTGTCGCTCACAGGCGACTGCCCCGGCTATTCTTCTTACCCCGTCTCCGCGCCCCTGTCCGCACGGCCTTCATAGATCTCCGCAGAAAGCTGGCCAAGTAGCGCCGCCAGGAAACGCACCGCCGAGATGGAACGTGAGTACTGCATGCGGCGTGGCCCCACCACGCCGATAACTCCGCTGAACTCGTCGGGTATGCCATAGGCGGTCACAATCAAGCTCAGGTCTTTCAGCGCCTCCTCCTGGTTTTCCTGGCCAATTACTACGTTAACATCCTTGCCGTGCTTCTGCGCAAGCACCGACTTCGCCAGCGCCTTTTTCTCCAGCATGTCTACCAGTTCCAGAGCCCTGCCGGAGTGCACGAATTCAGGCTGCGCCAGCAGGTTACGCAGGCCCTCAAAGTACGGCTGCTCGTATTCCTGCTCATCTTCCGCGGCCATCATGCCGGTTACTGCCTTTGATACCCGGTCCGCCAGCGCCGGCAACGGCTTCGAGCGCATATCTATCTGGCCCCTGGTCCGGCCCTCGTACATAGCATTCAGCCTGTTGGATATCTTATCCAGGTCATCCTGGATCACCGGCTGATCGAAGGTGATAAGCTGCCGCCTCAGGCGGCCGTTCAGCAGTATGAGTATCAGCAGGGCAACCTGGCTCTGCACGGCTATTAGCTGCAACCTCTTTAGCCTGGCTTTGGGCGCCTTGGGCGGCACTACCATCGCCGCGTTCTGGACAAGCTGCGCCAGCAGGAGTGCAGCCAACCCTACCCACTGCTCAAGCTCGTTCTCCACCTGGTGGAACATATGCCGTATGAGGCGTTGCTCGTCAAGAGATAGGTCTTTGTTCTCCAGGAGAGAGTTTACATAATACCGATAGCCCCTGTCCGAGGGGACGCTTCCGGCGGAGGTATGCGGCTGCATGAGGAAGCCTTCGTCCTTGAGCCATGCTATCTCATTGCGCACCGTGGCCGGGCTTACGCCCAAACTGCGATGCCTGAGGACGTCGGCCGAGGCAATTGGCGTCCCGCTGCGCGCGAATTCGTCAATTACTACCCTGAGAATCTCTTCTTTGCGAGAGTTCAACCGCCGTTCCATGTGAGTGACCGCCGCCGTTCCCGGCTACCAATTAGCACTCTCGGCCTGAGAGTGCTACTAAAGTAAAGCACTTTCGGATATGACTGTCAATACACCTAGCAGTCGTCCTTGTTACGCGGGCTCCACCTGGGACCTGGTCCTACTGCCGCCGCAGTTCCCCGCCATGACGCCGGCAGACAGGAGAGTACTACTTTCCGCAGCACTTCTTGTATTTCTTCCCGCTGCCGCAGGGGCATGGGTCGTTGCGGCCCACCTTGCCAGCCGCCACGGCTTCCTTCTGCCTTGCCTGCTGCGCCATAGGAGTCGCTTTTGCCCTGGAAATGGTGACATGGAAGATCGTGTGCGCCACATCATACTTGATGCTGGCCATCAGGGCCTCGAACTGTGCATGTCCTTCCCTCTTGTACACCACCAGCGGGTTCTCGTTGCCGACGGCGCGCAGGCCGATCCCCTGCCGCATGTTTTCCATTGCCGTCAGGTGTTCTATCCACAGGCTGTCTATTACGCGCAGCATCACCAGCCGCTCCAGCATGCGCATGTCGGCGCCGAACTGCTGTTCACGATCCTGGTACAGCTTTTCAAGGTGCTCCAGGAGGGCGTTCTCAACATCGACGCGGGTCATCTCGCCGATAGCCTCTTTGGTGAGGCCTTCCGGAGGCGGCATTATTCCGCCCAGGTCCCGCAGCAGTCCTTCGGGGTCGCCGAGCTCGGCGCTTTCACCGGGAAGATAAACATGGACGAGGTTTAGCACCTCCTCCTTCAGCATGTCGATGATGTTGGTCTTGAGGTCAGCCCCGCCGAGTATCTTCTGGCGCTCGGCATAGATTATCTCGCGGTGCTTGTTGACCACGTCATCGTACTCTACCAGGTGTTTGCGCATATCGAAGTGATAGCCTTCGACGCGCACCTGCGAGTTCTCGATGGCTTTGGCCACCAGGGAGTTTTCAATTGGCGTTTCCTCATCCAACCCGGCCCACTCCATAATGCCCTTGATGCGGTCTCCGCCAAACCTCTTGAGTATGTCGTCCTCCAGGGATATGTAGAACCGCGAGCCGCCCGGGTCGCCCTGTCTTCCAGAACGGCCGCGGAGCTGGTTGTCTATGCGCCGGGCCTCGTGCTTCTCAGTACCGATGATGTGGAGTCCTCCTAGATCCACCACTTTCTTGTGTTCGGCTTCCCAGGTGCTACGGTCTTTCTGGTACTGCGCGTCCTCTTTACCGTTCGCATACTGCTCGGGCTCCGGAGGTTTGCCACCCAGAATGATGTCCACACCACGTCCGGCCATGTTGGTGGCCACGGTCACCGCGTCCGGGCGTCCCGCCTGTGCTATTATCGCGGCTTCCTTCTCGTGGTACTTGGCATTGAGCACCTGGTGCGCGATGCCTTTTCTCTTTAGCTTCTCGCTCAGCAGCTCGGACTTCTCGATGGAGACCGTACCGATGAGGACCGGGCGTCCGGCTGCGTGCATGGTCTCGGTCTCTTCGATTACGGCGTTGAACTTGCCGTCCTCCGACTTGTATACCTGGTCTGTGAGGTCTTTGCGGACCATCTCTTTGTTCGTCGGGATTACCACCACGTCCAGCTTGTATATCTTGGCGAACTCTTCATGCTCGGTAGCCGCGGTGCCTGTCATGCCCGCCAGCTTCTGGTACATGCGGAAGTAGTTTTGCAGCGTGATGGTGGCCATGGTCACGTTCTCGCGTTGCACCTTGACGTGCTCCTTGGCCTCGATGGCCTGGTGAAGGCCCTCGGAGTAACGCCGTCCGAACATCAGGCGGCCGGTGAACTCGTCCACGATAATGACCTGACCGTCCTTGACTACATAGTCCCTGTCCCGCCTGAAGATCACCTGGGCCTTCAGCGCGGCCTCCAGGTACCGTGTCAGGCTGTAGTTCGCCGGGTCGTATATACTGGGCGACTTGAGCATTCCCTCGGCCCGGAGCATGTGCTCCATCTTGGATATCCCCTCGTCTGTGAGGGAGACGGCCCGGGTTTTCTCATCCACCTTGTAGTCTTGCTCGGGTTTCACCTCTCGCACCAGCCGGGCGAAGACCGCGTATCTGTCGGTAGACTCCTCTGCGGCGCCGCTGATGATGAGCGGCGTGCGCGCCTCGTCGATAAGTATGTTGTCCACCTCGTCGACTATGGCGTAGTTCAGCTTCCGCTGCACGCACTGCGACAGGTCTACGACCATGTTGTCGCGCAGGTAGTCGAACCCGAACTCGTGGTTTGTGCCGTAGGTTATGTCCGCGGCGTACGCCTGCTGCCGTGAGATTGGTTTCAGGTGCTTCCAGGCAACGTTTCCCGAGTCGAATTGCGGGTCGAAAATGAACGACGCCTCGTGCTGTATGGTAGCAACTGTCAGGCCCAGGGCGGAGTATATCGGGCCCATCCACTGCGCGTCGCGCTTGGCCAGGTAGTCGTTCACCGTTACCAGGTGACAACCCTGGCCGGAAAGCGCATTCAGGTAAAGGGGCAGCGTGGCGACCAGCGTTTTACCTTCGCCGGTCTTCATCTCGGCTATCTTACCCTGGTGCAGCGTTATGCCGCCCATGAGCTGGACGTCGTAATGGCGCTGGCCGATTCGCCTGCGGGCTGCCTCCCGGACTGCCGCGAAGGCCTCGGGAAGTATGTCGTCGAGGGTCTCGCCGGCCTCAAGCCGGGACTTTAGTTGGGCTGTTACAGATTGCAGTTCCTCATCGCTTGCCTTCTGCAGTTCAGGCTCGAGCGAGTTGACTCTATCCACCAGCGGCTCAAGCCGCTTGACCTCTTTTTCATTGGAGTCTATGAGACTCCCTAACCATTTGAACATTACTCGTTGCCGCTTTTGCTCTGCTTCTGCTCGAACATCGTACCCACTGATTGTCCGGTATGAATACGATGTATCGCTTCACCAAGCAGAGAGGCCAGCGACAGGACCACCACCTTGTCTATTTTTTTGTTTGGACCCAGCGGCACGGTATCCGTGACCACCACTTCCTTAACCGGCGAGGAAGCGATCCGCTGTATCGCGGGGCCGGAGAAGATAGGATGCGTGGCGCAGGAGTATACTTCTTTGGCGCCATGCTCCAGAAGCGCCTTAACGGCGTTAACGAGAGACCCTGCCGTATCTATCTCATCGTCAACCGTGAGGCAACGCATGCCTTTCACATCGCCTATTACGTTCAGCGTCTCCGTGCCGCCCGTATTGCCCACACGCCGTTTCTCGATAATAGCAAGCGGTGCGTCCAGGCGCTCCGCGAAATCTCGGGCACGCTTCGATATGCCGACATCCGTTGCCACCACCACTAGGTCGCTGATTTTCCTCTCCACGAAGTAATTACACAATATATACTCCGCGGTGAGTTCGTCAACTGGTATGCTGAAAAACCCTTGTATCTGTCCCGCGTGCAGGTCCACCGTCAGCAGCCTGTTGGCGCCGGCCACTGTGAGAAGGTCGGCGATCAGACGGGCCGTGATAGGCACCCTGGGCTGGTCCTTTTTATCGGTGCGCCCGTAGGCGTAGTAGGGGACTACTGCAGTAATGCGGCCGGCGGACGCCCGTTTGAAGGCGTCCATCATTATCAGCAGCTCAACCAGGCTATGGTTCACCGGCGAGCACAGCGGCTGCACCACGAAGACATCCCTCTCGCGGACATTTTCCAGTATGCGCACGAAGATATTTTCGTTGCTGAACTGGAACACTTCAGAGGCCCCCAGCGGCAGCTCCAGGTAATCACATATATCCCGTGCCAGCCCGGGGTGGGCGTTCCCGGTAAATACCTTTAACTCATCCATATCCACGGCTATCTTCTCTCCGGCAAGTAGCGATCAGCACTCAATACCCGGCACAGGGAAGCGCCTGCACATTGACAGCACCTCCTGTCGCACACGGGCCTTCACGTCGGAGTCCTCGGTATTGGACACCACCGTAGTTATCATTCTTGCTATCTCGCGCATCTCACCGGCGCCAAATCCGCGAGTCGTTACCGCGGGTGTGCCCACTCGTATACCGCTGGCTATAGTCGGTGGCTGCCGGTCGAACGGTATGGCATTTCGGTTAACGATTATGCCCACCTCTTCCAATGCGCGCTCGGCCTGCCGTCCAGTAACTCCTGTCTGGGACAGGTCTACCAGGGCTAGATGGCTCTGCGTGCCGCCGGCCACCAATCGCAGTCCTCTCTGCTTCAGCTCGTTCGCCAGTGTAGCGGCGTTTTCCAATATGGAACGTTGGTACTCCGCGAAACCGGGCTGCATCGCCTCAAGGAAGCATACCGCCTTGGCGGCTATGGCATGCATAAAAGGCCCGCCTTGCATGCCGGGAAACACAGCAGAGTCTATGGCGCCGGCGAACTCGGACTTGCACAGTATGAACCCTCCTCGAGGGCCGCGCATCGTCTTGTGCGTGGTGGACGTGACGATATGAGCATGCTGTACTGGGGAGGGATATACACCGGCAGCGATCAACCCCGCCTGGTGCGCCATATCCACCATAAGCCTGGCGCCTGCGCCGTCCGCTATCTTGCGGAAGCGTCGCCAGTCCAGTACCAGCGGGTAAGCGCTGGCCCCGGCGACGATGAGCTTTGGCCGTGCCTCCCTGGACAGTTTCTCGACCTCGTCAAAGTCAATTTGCTCTGTCTGCCGGCTCACGCCGTATGAAACAAAGCGGTACACTTTCCCGGAAAAGTTCACCGGGCTACCGTGCGTCAGATGGCCGCCATGGCTCAGGCTCATGGCCATTATGGTGTCGCCCGGCTCGACGAGCGCCAGATATGCAGCCATATTGGCCTGCGAGCCGGCATGCGGCTGAACATTGGCGTGCTCGGCGTGAAATAGCTGCTTGGCCCGTTCTATCGCCAGCCGCTCAACAATGTCCACGTTGGCGCAACCGGCGTAGTAACGCCTGTCAGGATAGCCCTCGGCGTACTTGTTGGTCAGCACCGACCCCTGTGCCTCCATAACTGCCTTGCTGGCATAGTTCTCGGCAGCGATGAGTATGATGCTGTCCCGCTGGCGGTCCCTCTCAGACTGGATCGCCTTCTCTATCTCGGGGTCGAAACGGCCAAGTAGTCCGTTCGCTGTCCCGCACTCTTTTCCTGTTTTTGATGAGACCCGAGAAAACATATTAAAAATCCCTCACGCGAGTATAACGATACGTGCCAGATAAACAGATAGCCACGCTCGGCTGCGTGGCTATGTAAGGCCCTCATGCCCCGTTTGAACGGAGCGACAGAAAGTACTCAGCAACTGATTCAACGTAGAGACACTACCCCACTTTGCAGCTTCACTAGTTTACATCCGACCCCGGCGAGTGTCAACCTCTTCCAGATACGAAACAGATAGGCTCATCCCCATCTCGACAAAGCTATGCCAGACCACACACAATACAAACCTAACACCTGATGGCATATGATCCCGCCAGACATTAAGCGAGAGCACTTGCCTGGGCATACCGGTGAGCACCACACGCGTGATAACCGGGTCAGTGTTGGGTGTCGGCTCTGCCAACCGCCTGTCCGCAGCGCGTTGGAACGTGACCACTCGCATCATCTGGCATAGATGTTCACTATACCTGCTGCCGGGGTAGTAGCTGGACTTTTCTGTCACTTGGTCAGGGTTTTCCTTCCTGCTTAGTTGAAGCGTATGACGGGAGGCGCGACGGAAGCCAGTTAAGAAATAGGTAGCTAGCCCCCAATAGTTTCTGAGCGGCTTCCTCCGCCTACCGTGGCGTCAGAGATTCGATAAGCTGCCTCACGTTCTCGACGCTTTCCAAATCTTTGAGTAGGCCGACGGATTCACCAGCATTAACACCCTTTTGTGTGAGACTCGCATAATCCGCACACTCTCGGTATTTTTCAACTAGCTCATCCCATTGGAGTGGCATTTCTGGGTATCCTTTAGCGATATTGCGTTTTTCATAAAACTTTCGACCATCTCTCAGTTTTATGGTCACCTTGCTTGCTCCCCATTTGGCATGGGTATGGGCGACCCCCTCTTCCCTTTTGAACTCGTCCTCTACTTCCGGATCGACTTCTACGTTGACCAACTTCAAAAAAGACTGGACATCAGGTCTTCCTACCCGTTCGTCCGTATACTCTTGGAGCCCTGCTCTTCGATCCAGTATGGCTACCGCTATCCCATACCTACAGCTGTAGCGAGCATCCAAACCGTTCTTTGGGCAACGGTAGAAGGCACCGATAGAGGCTATTGAGGAAGTAGCCCCCACCTCAACCCTTTCTACCTCCTCGGGTTTAATGTCATGCTTCTTCACCAGTTCCAGCGTAATATCTATTGGGACCGCCGGTGCTGTGGCCCCTGGATGCAGTTTTGTCGTCACATTCGGCAAAGCTAGGTCCCATCGAGTACCGATTTCATCCACCATCCTGTCCAGATCATAGTTATTCTCCCCATTAAAGGTCGCGCAGAAACCGAAGTGGTCATGGCCGATACCTGGCACTCCTTCTAAGACATTTGTATCTGCGCTATAGCCCAGAGCTCCCAGTAGCGCGGCGATTACACCGTTCTTGGCTGCATTACCCGCGTGGAAAGGCTTGGTCATGGTGCCGATATTCTTCCTTATACCTCCAGTCTCTGACGCGGCAATGCCTAAAGCGCACCGGGTTTTTCCCAGGTTCAGGTTCAGTAGCTTGCTGCATCCGATGGTCGCGCCGAAGCTACCCAATGTAGGGATAGGATGCCATCCCTTCAGTATGTGAAACGGCTGCACTCCCATGCTGATTCGTGCCTCCACCTCATAGCCCAATATATAGGCTTCCAATACCTGCTTGCCAGAGGCACCGAGATCATCAGCCATGGCCATTACGGCTGGAAGGACAACGGCGCTGATATGACTAATACCACTGATACTTGTGTCGTCAAAGTCGAGGGCATGAGCTTCTACTCCGTTGACAAGAGCAGCGTTAGGCACAGATGTCCTCAGCTTGTGGCATAGAACACCAGCAGAAGGGCGCCCACCAATGTCTTTCACCAGGTCAAGAACGATGCCGGTGCATCTCTCTACTGAGCCGCCTATCATTACTCCCACTGTGTCCAGTATTCGTTCCTTGGCAACGGCCACGATCCCAGGAGGGATGTCGTTGTACGTCTTCTCCACCGCAAAACGAGCCAATGTTTCAGTTACTCCCATGGTAATCTCCTTGCTTTCTGATTCATTAGTGGGCGGGTAAACTGTTAACGATTCTCCACAACCGGAGGCGTATTTGTGAACTGAACGGCAACAGTCCGCGGGCGCCAGGAGCTACGGGAGATTGAAAATGCGCCTTGGATTGTCATAAAGTACCTTCGTAATATCCTCGTCGTTAAAGCCTAGTTTACGCATGTGTAATGCCGTCCTGGGCACCGCTAATGGGTCGTTGCGGTGGAGAGCACGAGTATCACTGCTGACCAGTACCAGGTTGATGTCATTGTCCGCGACAATGCTGGCAGCATCCTCAGGGTTCAATCTCCTCGACGGAAGAACCGAGATTCCAGCGATGCAGCCGGAGCCGGTGATCACCTTGGCTGTCGTAGCATCAGCATGGGCAATGACGACTTTACCTCGCTCGAACCCACAATCATCGATAATCCTCAAATACCGCTCAATCCACTTGGACCTCTCCGTAAAGGGCAAGTGTAGAACAACAGGCTTCTTATATTGTCCGGCGATTCTGATCTGGGCCTTTAGTAGCTCCTCTTGCCTGCCCAAGTCCGCTACCGACTCTGGCTCCAGCCCAATTTCACCAACGCATACGACCCTATCTCGTTTTAAGTACCTGGGGAGCGACTCGAGGATCTTCTCGTAGTCTTCCGGGATAGCAAGCATTTTAAGGCCAAACATGACATAGACATCGATGAAGTAATCGGCAGCTCGCTTGGTCTCACCGTTTAGTGTGCGATCAGCATAATGGAATACTGCCTCGGATGAGGAGGCGATGAATCGCCCACCGGCTGCATCACTTATCACTGCCATTATGCCGGAAGCTGCCATCGCCTCCAGATCCATTACATCGAGTGACTCCGCTACTACGTGAGGGTCTATTAATAACATCCTGAACCTCCTGCGCAGCTTAGTTTTCGCAAATTTCTAGCCCATAGTACTATATAGTCGCTTCCAACACAAGGGGAATATCTCAACCCGCACATCAACCTTCATTGTCCCGGCTTCTTCTCTCTTAGACCGAATAGCCGACAGGAGGATCGGGCACCCGAAGCGGAAACCGGGCTCGGCTACCAGTGTGCACTTTCTCACTACAACATGTGTGTATCCAGAAATGCACCCATCGAGCCACTATATTGCAATGCAGCAACAATGATAACACGATTAACCGGCAGTAGTGGACGAGAGAGAAAAGTTATGATACAATCCGGTCAGCATCGTCGAGATTATTGTGGGCGATTACCTTCCTCGAGGAACCAACATGCTATTTGGCATCAGCCAAACACCTGACTTGCCAAGAAGGAGGAGGATCATGACGAGGACATTATGTGTAGCGGCTATTGTAACGGCTGTTGTAGTCGTATCTCTATCTGCATGTGGCAAACCGGCGCCCCAGCCTCCCCCGACTACAGCCCCTGCACCCGCAGCCCCGTCTTCATCCCCAACGGCAGAGCCATCGCCAACAGCAAAACCAATATCCTCACCTTCGACCTGGCCCCTGGTCGACAGACAGGCACAGGTTGAGGCCGCGGCCAAGAAGGAAGGGAAGGTTGTTCTCTGGTCACCTCACGCGAAACTTGCTCCACAATTTCTCGCCAAGTTCAAAGAGCGTTACCCCTGGTTGCAGCTAGAGACATGGGACGCTACAAGTACTGCCATCGTTGAGAAACTGGTTAGTGAGGCGAAGGTGGGCCGGTACAGTGTGGATGTGATAAGTGATGGAGAGCAGCAAGTCAGGTTGATTCCGAGAGATTTGCTGGCAAAGTATGATTGGCCTAACGCGGCAAAGTGGGCTTCGGAAGGGCTAGGGGGTACAGAGGGTTTCTACGTGCGCGACGTGATTGGCTTTTATGGCCCGGTCTACAACTCGAAGCTGGTCGTTGGCGCAGATATACCTAAGACCTGGAATGATATCAAAGACCCAAAGTGGAAAGGCAAAACCTCCCTTGCCCTGGATGGCGACGAAGCACCTTTAATGCTAGCTGCCATGTGGGGTGGCAATGGGAAACTGGCATGGGAGGAGTCCTTTGCCTTCTGGCGAGAGGTGTCTAAGAACACTAAGCCAAAGACAGTGAAGGGATACACTGAGCCCACAAGGCTCCTCGGCGCCGGGGAATATGCGCTTTTTATCTGGGGGTCGTCTGGTGTCACTCTTCGAGCGCAAACAGATGGTGGGCTACCGGTAGCACATCCGCCGCTTGATCGTTTCCCAGGGACAGCGAAAGTGAAGACAATCTTGAAGAATGCGCCGCACCCCAATGCGGCACGGCTGCTTGTCGACTACATAACTTCGACCGAAGGATCAAGGATCTACGCCGACGTTGTGGGTTATACTAGCCTCAATCCTGAAGCTGCCGGGGCATTGGCGAATCGCCGGTTTAAGGAGATTAAGGTTTACATAATGCCATCAGAGTTGGAAAGCACGGAAAACATGAAGAAATCCGCCGATTTCTGGGCCGCGCTGTTGGGTATATGAGAGGTGCGTCTTCTGAGTTGACAGGAACCAAACGACATGGAGGAAGCAAAATGACGACGACCGAAATTCTGTGTGATTTCTTGGTAGATACAGGTTATAGCGACATCCCAGGGGATGCTGTAAGAATAGCTAAGGAACGCATACTAGACACTGTAGGCGTGGCGCTTGCAGGAGCTGTCGAGCCGGCGGGTGCTGGCAGAATAGCAATAGAACTGGTAAAAGAGCTTGGCGGATACCCAACTTCTACGGTAATAGCAGGTGGCTTCAAAACATCTGCCCCTAATGCAGGGTTAGCCAATGGCACTGGTGCCGCTACTTTGGACTACGACGATACCACCACTTATACAATCTGTCATTACAGCAGTTCTCTTATACCCGCCGTACTAGCACTAGCCGAAGAGACCAAGGTGTCGGGTAGGAAGCTTCTTGAGGCTTTCATCCTAGCCTGGGAAGCCGGAACTAGGATCGGTGAGTGTATGGGGGCCCCATCTTATTATCAGAGGGGCTTTCACACCCCCGGAACCTGGGCCTGCCTGGGCTGTGCCGCAGCCAGCGCAAAATTGCTGAATTGCAGTCGGGAACAGGTGAGGACAGCGCTGGCCGTTGCGGCCAGTGCGGCAGGCGGTATCAGGAAAACATATGGCACTAACACTAAGCCCTTGCACTCCGGCTATTCAGCAAGGAACGGAATCATAGCTGCGATGTTGGCCAAAAAGGGGTTTACTGCCGATAGGAATGTTCTGGACCGCGACCCCGAAGCCAAGGCTCACATGTGCTTTAGTTTCCCAGTAGTCTTTGCTGGAGAGGGGAATTACAACCTTAGCAAGGTAACTGAAGGGTTGGGTAAGTCATACAACTTAGTATCTAAGCCCATCGTCACAAAATTCCATCCAGGGCCAACTGCAATGGCACCCTTCATCGAGTTAGTGATAGATATGATGAAGAGAAACTCGATCAGGGTTGACCAGGTTGAAAAGGTAGAGGTTAGAGCTATCCGTGAATGGGTCGAAGGCGTGTCACCCTTCTTGAGACCGCGGACAGGGGATGAAGCCAGATATAGTGCGCCCTATCAAATAGCTGTAGCGATGCTGGATGGCCAGGTTGGTATAGAGCAACACCGCGAAGAGCGTGTTCATAGCTATGATGTCCAGGAGATGATGCAAAGGGTGCACCTTTCCGAGCTGAAGGGTAGTGAGGCGATCGTACGCAAACTAAGAGAGACTGCCAACATCGCCAAGATGGGTATTGGTGAATTGACCATCAAGCTTAAAGATGGACGGGAGTTTATTGGAAAAGTGGAACGGGGTCAGGGCTCATCGCCTCTCAAACGCCAAGATTTGCTTGCCAAGTATGAAGATTGTGCTAAGAGAGTGCTATCGTTGTCTGATGTAAAACGGTCAATCGAGTTAATTGAGAACCTGGAAAACCTGGACGACGTTACCGAACTAATGGATCTACTTAGGGGATAAATTGAATGAATCCACTGTAACATATTCTAACCAAGTAGTACAGCGATTCAACCGCTATAGCTAGTCTCGGCAACACTGATAACACTATTAGCTCGACATGCTGACTTGCCAAGAAGGAGGAGGATTATGACGAGGACGTTATATGTGGCGGCGATTGTAATGGCTGTTGTAGTCGTATCTCTATCTGCATGTGGCAAACCAGCGCCCCAGCCTCCCCCGACTACAGCCCCTGCACCCGCAGCCCCGTCTCCATCCCCAACGGCAAAGCCATCGCCAACCCCGCTCTCGCCGTCAACTTCGCCGTTGGTAAAACCATCTCCCTCATCTCCATCCCCAGTCGATAGACAGGCTCAGCTTGAGGCCGCGGCCAAGAAGGAAGGGAAGGTTGTTCTCTGGTCACCTCACGCGAAAATTGCTACAAAATTCCTCGCAAAATTTATGGAACGTTACCCCTGGTTGCAGCTAGAGACATGGGATGCTACAGGTACTGTCCTCATTGAAAAATTGGTAAGTGAGGCGAGGGTAGGCCGGCATAGCGTGGATGTGATGGCCATGGAAGAGCAGGGGGTCAGGCTGATTCCGAAGGATTTGCTGGCAAAGTATGACTGGCCTAGTGCGGCAAAGTATCCTTCAGAAGCGCTGGAGGGTACAGAGGGTTTGTACATGCGGGACGCGCTGGCCTTCTACGGCCCGGTGTACAACACGAAGATAGTTCCCCCAACAAAGGCCCCACACTCGTGGCAGGACATGGCGGACCCAAAGTGGAAAGGCAAAACAGCTGTCCCTTTGGATGCCGACGAAGCACCTTTAATGCTAGCTGCCATGTGGGGCAGCAATGGGAAACTGGCATGGGAGGAGTCCTTTGCCTTCTGGCGAGAGGTGTCTAAGAACACTAAGCCAAAGACAGTGAAAGGATACAGCGAGCCCACAAGGCTCCTCGGCGCCGGGGAATACGAGCTTTTCCTCTGGGATGCGTCAAGTATCGCGCTTCAAGCGCAGTTAGCTGGGCTGCCGGTGGCGTTTGCCTCGGTTGATCGCTTCCCAGCGGCGGCGAGAATTAAGACAATCTTGAAGAATGCGCCGCACCCCAATGCGGCACGACTGCTTGTCGACTACATAACTTCGACCGAAGGATCAAGGATCTACGCCGACGTTGGGGCTTACATCAGTCTCAACCCTGAAGCTGCCGAGGCATTACTGAATCGCCAAATGAAAGAGACAGGCACCAAGCTTTATATAGTGCCCACCGAATTGGAAAGCATGGAGAATTTGAAGAAATCCGCCGATTTCTGGGCCGCGCTACTGGGTATATAAATCAGGAACTGAGCAATGCAGGAAGTATGTTCCTACCTCATGGTGCTGTACCATATAGTGCTGTGGTTGTGATGGTAACGGTAGGATAGGAGAGGGCCCGCCCTCGGCCACGCTGGGGGTGAAATCGAGTTGGAGCCAGCGAGTTTGAGCACACGGTTCTTGGATGCCTGCCGTGCCCTAAAGCAAAGGGGGCGCGAGAGGTGTGTCTTCTTAGTGATAGGTTTGCCCCTGGTATTCCTCGTTGTCGTGCCGCTGTTTCTATTGGTACTCAATAGTTTCCGAGATATCGGCTTTGGTGAGGTTGCGGTCGCTCTCAACAAGTTCACTCTGGATAACTATATCACTGCCTACATGAACCCGAGGACATGGAGGATGCTGGGGAACAGCATCGTCTTTGCCGTTGGCTCGATGGTTGTTGCTTTCGTATTGGGTGGTGTAATGGCGTTCCTCGCGGAGCGGACCGACTCTCCCTTCCGACGTTTCACCTACGCACTAATGTTCATGCCACTCATCATACCAGGAATGCTGCAGGCGGTAGCCTGGGTTCTCCTATTGAGCCCCAGTATTGGTCTGGTGAACAAGCTGTGGTCTGCCATCGGATTCGGCACCCCTCTCCTTAATGCCTACAGCATGCCGGTGATGTGGTGGGTGCAGGGCGTCATTTTGGCGCCTCTCACCTTTATCATGCTCGGAGCGGCCTTTCGCCGGATGGACCCTGCCCTGGAGGAAGCCGCCATCACCTGCGGTGCGCCACTGAGCAGGGTGGCAACACAGGTTACTCTCAAGGTCATCCTGCCGGCGATTGTTGGCGTGGCCCTGCTCCAGTTTGTGCGGGCCCTCGAAGCTTTGGAGGTGCCCTTGCTACTGGGTCTTAGCGGAGACGTTATGGTGTTTAGCGCCAACATCCTGCTTTCAATAACGATGAGGTTCCCGCCAGCGTATGGCCTCGGTTTTACCTATTCCATAACCCTTATCAGTCTCACTGTCTTCGGACTTTTCGTCTATCAGAGGGTGGTGCGAAGAGGCGAGAGATATGCAGTAGTCACCGGCAAGGGATATCGCCCTCGTATTATTAAACTTGGCAGATGGAAGGCACTTGCAGTTGGTTTCCAGATATTCTTCGCGGTCGTCGCCATCGGCCTTCCGGTCCTCGTGTTGCTGTGGGCCTCACTACTGCCCGCCTATCAGGCTCCCTCAATGGAGATGCTGTCCAAGGTCAGCCTCAAGAATTACTCCATGGTATTCGATCGTCCCGACATGCTGCATATGCTCCAAAATACTGCCTTATTGGCGGGTGTCGTTAGTGTCTGTGTCATGTTCCTGGCCCTCTTGCTCTCATGGGTCATTTTCCATATGAAGATAAAGGGATCTGGCTTTCTTGACAGCCTAGCTTTCATCCCTTACGCCATACCCTCAGTCGTCACGGGCATTGCCTTCATGGTACTGTTCCTTGCCTTCCCTAACCCTGTGTACGGAACCATCTGGATCCTGGTGATCGCCTATATCGTAGTTGAGCTGCCCTACGGCACCCGTTTTACCCATGCCGGTCTCTTGCAGGTCCATAAGGAGATGGAGGAGGCAGGCAAGATCTCTGGCGCGAGCTTCTGGAGAGTGTTCTTCCATGTCATCGTGCCGATTATGAAGCCTTCGCTTACTGGCGGTGGGCTATATGTATTCATCATATCTGTCAAGTACTTTTCCATAGCCGCCATCCTGTCGTCGTCTCAAAGTATCGTGCTCTCTGTGCAAATCTGGCAACTGTGGAACGAAGGTGGGCTGGGGGCGTTAGCGGCTTTGGCCATAATCATGATCGCAGGGCTTAGCGTTCTCACGCTACTGGGAGGGGTGCACAGAATAGAACGGATTGTTGGCTAAGCATCCCTGTGCCAGAGCCATTCGCCGACGGCCATGGTGCCTGGATCTGGGAGAAAGGCGCAAAAAATCAACCGCCTTTTTGAATTTGCGATTTACGGCTTAATATCAAGGCGACTACCACCGAAATCCTGCAAAATCCCGCAATAAGAACAATCGTTCCCTCAAAGCTCTCACAAAATGTTTTGCGGTAAGTTCCCTCCCATTGCACTCGGCCTTTCCAGAAAGTTGTGCTCGTCAAAGCAGAGTAATTGAGTTAGGGCATTTGTCGCCATCATGCTGGGTGACTGTTTGTGACTTTAGCGGAATTATGTACTTGACAGCAGTTCATTTTTTGGTTACCATCAAGACACTAAACGACTTATTGTCCTAATGATGGAACCCCAGGAACGCAGCATAGGGCGATTTGCTGTTTATGCGTCAGGATTGCGGAACAAATGTGTTAGCCATCATAAGACTGCATTAGCTATATGAGGAGGATTGTCTATGTGCGAAGCAGCTGTGACTTTGGTGAACCCAGTTGGGCATCCCCGCAATGAGGACCCAATAAAAGAGGTTGCGTGGCCAGTAGACCTGAGCCATAAGACAGTGATCTTGATCGACAACACCAAGCCGAAGGCTGACCTAATACTTGAATTGTTCGCAGGGGCCATTCAGGAGCATTTCCCCGGAGTGCGAGTGATCCACAGGCGAAAATCTGGCGCGGTTTCCCCAGCACCATTCCTGCATGAACTGAATGGCATGGCCGACCTAGCCATCAATGCAGTGGCGGATTGAGGGGGCTGCACAACGTGGAGTGTCCACGACGCAGTCAAGTTACGTCAGCGGGGAATTCCAGCGGTGGTTGTCTGTAGCCATGACTTCAGCGCCCTGGCACGAAGCGTGGCACGGGCCTGTGGTGTCGATGACCCTCGACTGGTTATCCTGCCCCACCCGCTTGGCTCTCTCCCTGACCAGGCCATAAAGACCATAATAAGACGCGGACATGACGAGATCATGTCTGTGCTTACCGGTAAGAAGAGATACACGGAGGTGGCGTAATGGCTGTGGCCGATGAAATCGTAGTGTCTGGGTCTTACGATGCGATCTACGAATTCTGTCTGCAACAGGGGTGGACTGACGGCCTTCCTGTTGTACCGCCGACACGCGAACGAGTGGGTGCTATGCTTGAGTGGACTGACAGGGATGCCGATGAAGTGGTCGGTTCTATCCCGCCACTCAATGGCCATGCAAGCATACGAAAGATCGCTGCAAACGCAGTGATGGCAGGATGTCGTCCCAATTATCTGCCTGTTGTTATTACTGCGGTGGAAGCCCTGTTGGACAAGGGGTTCAATCTGGACGCCGTGCAGCCGACAACTGGACCAATAACACAATTGGTAATCGTCAATGGACCCGTCGCCCGAGAGTTGGGCATCAATGCTGGGACAACGGCCTTCGGCCCGGGATGGCGCAGTAACGCCACCATTGGTCGAGCCATACGGTTGATCCTCGTGAACATTGGTGGCGCGAAACCCGGCGAGGTGAATCAAAAGACCCAAGGGCAGCCGGGCATGTTCAGCTTGTGTGCTGCCGAAAATGAGGCCCGCAGCCCCTGGGAACCGTTCCATGTCGAACATGGCATTCCAGCGGAACACAGCGCAGTGACCGTCTTTGCCACATTCCCTGGATATGACATCCACGAGGGGGAAACAGCAAACGATATCTTGACAAACCTCTCTCGTGAGACTGGGGGCATGACACGTAAGCTTGTCAACGGAGGGGAGCATGTTGTCGCACTATGCCCGGAACACGCTCAGATCCTAGCAAGTGCAGGCTTTTCAAAGCAGCAGGTAAAAGAATTCCTTTGGCAGCATGCTGGAGCTCCCCTGGCTCACCTTGTGCCATATTTCCAGCGACTTGCTCGCCTACGGCGGGCAAATGTATTTCAAGTAGAAAGCGGAGACGACACCTGGCTGCCTATTGCCGATCGACCGGACCAGATCCATGTGATTGTGGTTGGTGGAACGTCGCGTCACTCGACCTATTTCCCCTGCTTCAGCTACTCTCGGTTTGCATCTAGGCGCATCACAAATCATTGTGGCCAGGCCATTCGCTCAGTCAAGGATCTGTTCCGGAACAGCTGAAAGTAGGTCGTATTTCTACGTATTTCTATAGAACCAAGGGAGATGTTCCATAAGTCAAGCATCTATAACGATATCTAGCGAATAATATTCGCAAGGAGGATCAAATGGAAAGGAAAAGGCTGTCAGTCCTGGTCGCCCTTGTTCTACCGGCTCTGGTTTTGTTCGCGTCGTCTTCCATAGTCGCTTGCTCTAGCTCAACTACACCACGACCGTCTTCGTCCTCGACGGCGCAACCATCGGCCATACCTTCATCTTCACCGTCGCCAACAGTCAAGCCATCACCTCTGCCCTCGCCTTCGGCCTCACCTTCACCGACAGTGAATCGGCAGGAGCAGCTTGAAGCTGCTGCCAAGAAAGAAGGGGCTGTCACGTTCTGGGCAACTTATGCGACAGAGGCGAACAAATATCTCGCACCATTCAAGGAGCGTTACCCCTGGCTAAAAGTGGAAGTCTGGCAGTCTACGAATGCGCCCATCGTCGACAAAATGCTTGCTGAGGCCAAGGCAAGTAAGTATAGCGTGGATGTCTTTGGCTTAGCTGAAGAAACTGCGGTGCAAGTCCCAGCCAGTTTCTATGCCAAGTATGATTGGCCTAGTGCGGCGAAATGGCCTGCCGAGACGCGGCAACAAGAGGGGTTGTACCTGCGCACGACTGTCAACGCGCAGGGCCCGGTTTATAATACAAAGGCAGTTCCCGCGGCGGAGATCCCGAAAACCTGGGAGGACATGGCAAACCCGAGATGGAAGGGGAGAACCGTCGTTTCCCTTGAGACTGACGAAGCCGTACTGGTACTAGCCGCCATGTGGGGGGAAGGAAAGGAAGGGAAGCTGGACTGGGACAGGGCCTTGAGCTTCTGGCAGAACTTCTTCAAGAACACTCAGCCGAAGACTGGGTCGGGATTTACAACTCCAACCAAGCTCATGGTCGCCGGGGAATACGATCTCTTCCCATATGGCTCGGTCAATGCGGCAGTGAGGATGAAGGCGACCGAAGGGTCACCGCTAGGGTTTATTCCTGTTCAGTATCCGGCAAGACCGTCCGTGCTGGCAATTGCCAAGGATGCTCCTCATCCTAATGCGGCAAGGCTATTGGCCGACTACATGACTTCGGACGAAGGAAGTGTGCTGTTCTCAAATACTATGTATATGGCTTCCCTTAGTCCGGCTGCTGAAAACTCGATACCCCTCCGTATGTACGCTGAGATGGGTCTGAAGCGTTACATATTGCCTGCGGCCTTGATGACTGCCGAGAATACGAAGAAATCTGGCGAGTTATGGAAGAAACTACTCGGTGTCTAGTAGGAGTCGAGATAGACTGACTGCAGGGTGATGTCTCCACAGACGCAAGTCCTGAGTGGCTTGAGAGGGCTCATACATGTGGTTTCGCACCTTGAAGACCGCCCATCATTTGGGGGGCATGAATTTATCTGCCCGTTTCCTGCATGGTTACGGTACCCTGAAGCGGAGTAAGGGTGAAGTCTCCATACTTGTCGTTGCCGGGGCTTTTTTGGGAGTCTTCGTCGTATTCCCTCTCCTGTTGCTGGTACTCAACAGCTTCCGGGATATCGGTTTGGGTGAAATTGGGCTTGCCTTTGACAAGCTTACCTTAGGAAACTATTCCATCGCCTACATGAACCCAAGAACGTGGAAAATGCTGTGGGATAGCCTTGTCTTTGCCGGTGGTGCCGCGGTTGTCGCTTTCTTGCTGGGTGGTGGCATGGCATTTATTACCGAGCGGACTAATGCTCCCTTCCGGCACCTCACCTACGGGTTGATGTTCGTGCCCCTCATCGTTCCGGGAATGCTGCTCTCTATAGGCTGGATCTTCCTGCTCAGCCCGAAAATCGGCCTGCTAAACAAGGCGTGGATGTCGATCGGGTTTCATACACCTTTTTTGGACGTCTACAGTATGCCTGTGATGTGGTGGATCCAAGGAGTAATGGAGTCTCCGCTTACGTTTCTTATGCTGGGTGCCGCTTTTAGGCGCATGGATCCGTCCCTGGAAGAAGCCGCTATTGCTTGTGGAACCTCGAGAGTTAATTGTGCCATTAGGATAACGCTGAAGCTAATGCTTCCGGCAATCGCAGGGGTGGCTCTCCTCCAGTTTGTACGTGGTCTTGAAGCTATGGAGGTGCCGCTGATTCTTGGCCTCAATTCCGGTATCAAGGTATTCAGTGTTAACATTTTGCTCTCGCTTCAGGAGGTCTCACCGCCTGACTATGCTCTCGGCTTTACCTACGGCATAAGCCTGATCTGCCTTACTGTTGCGGGGCTCTTCATTTATCTCAGGATGATGAGACAATCCGAGAAGTATGTAGTTGTAACAGGCAAGGGATATAGGCCGGGGATTATTAACCTCGGCAAATGGAAGTTTGCGGCAGCGGGTTTCCAGATCTTCTTCGGAGTCGCGGCAATAGGGCTTCCTCTTCTGGTATTGATCTGGGTCTCACTACTGCGTAGCTACGAGGTTCCCTCGATAGAGATGTTGTCCCAGATGAATCTGGATAAGTACACGTCAATAATTGGTCGGCCCGGGATGACGTCCGTGATTCTGAACACTGTTGTAGTAGCGGCCATTGCCAGCGTCTGTGTCATGTTCTTATCAATCCTGCTTTCCTGGATCGTTTTCCATATGAAGATAAAGGGGGGTGCGATTCTTGACGGATTGGCTTTTATTCCCTATGCCATACCCTCAATAGCTATGGCTATTGCTTTCATGGTTCTGTTCCTTTCCTTCAGGAACCCGATCTACGGCACCATCTGGATTTTAGTAATAGCGTACGTCATACGCTTCATGCCCTACGGCACGCGCTTCACCCATGCCGGCCTGTTGCAGATCAAGAAGGAGTTGGAGGAAGTAGCTCTCACGGCTGGCGCGAGTTACTGGAAAATGTTCCTCCGTATCATCATCCCTATTATGAAACCCTCGCTTGTCGGGGGTGGTCTGTATGTGTTCATTCTGTCTGTGAAGATTTTCCCCATTGCCGCTCTCCTCTCGTCGCCCAACAGTAAGGTGCTTGCGGTAGAAATCTGGCAAATGTGGAATGTGGGAATGTTTGGGGAGGTTTCTGCTCTCGCTGTGATGATGATCGGGGGTCTGAGCATTCTCACCCTTCTGGTTGGAACACGGACGCTGGGCCAGATTACAGGCTAGTTGTCCTTTATTCAATCTGCACTAGCGCCTGCCGGACAGAAGGCTCTCTTACGCTACCTCCCCTTGTCACTTGTTTGCAGCGTCAGTCACAACGAAGGTAAAATGGCCTCGCGTCCAGGGTGGTACCTTAGCACGGATGCGCACTGGGAAAGACGAAACTCTGGAGGGTGAAACGGATGGATGACCAATTGGTGAAGCTGAAGACCGTTCTGGAAGAGCGCGAGCGTGTATATCGTAAGGTGGTCCAGGACTACGAGCACTACAAGCGAAACCCGCCGGGCACGCCTGACGGCAACATCGTGGCCCTGGAGGGGAGTGTGCACAGCCTGTTCAGCGCAGTGCAAGACCTGATGGGTGGATACCAAGCCTATATATCTGTGTTGGAGGAGACGTTGCCCCGGGGCACATCGGCAAAAAGCGTCAGCGGATGACATGCCTGTCATTCTCCCCAGGTCAATCGATGGTACAATCAATGTTGAATTAGCCACTCAGCAAGCAAGTGCTGGCTGTGCGGCAGTACGGAGGTATCAATGGCCATATACGAGTACATCTGTCCCAAATGCAGCAACGAGTTTGAGCTGATGAGGCCTATGAGCCAGTCGAGCGAACCGGCGACCTGTCCCAGGTGCAAGTCGCGGGCACAGAAACGTATATCTTCCTTCGGCTCCAAGACAGGCTTCTACCTAAAGGTGCCCGAGAAGGCGCCATTCCGCCCGAAGGTAGGCGCTTCCAAGAAGGTTAGCACTGCGACGAAGGCGAGCACCGCAAGCAAGGCGGCTTCTGCCCGCAAAGCCAGCACAGCGAAGAAAGCCAGTGCTGGAGGTAAAGCCAAAGCCGCCAAGAAGTAGGGCGTGAGCATATTTGTTGTCCACGAGCACCATGCTACCCATCTGCATTGGGACTTCCGCCTGGAGATGGAGGGGGTGCTGAAAAGCTGGGCCGTACCGAAAGGCCCTCCTACAGCAGCCGGAGTCAGGCGCCTGGCGGTGCAAGTGGAGGACCATCCGTTGGACTATGCCTCCTTTTCAGGTGTGATACCGGAAGGGTCGTACGGCGCTGGCAAGGTAGAGATCTGGGACCAGGGCAACTACGACCTTCTGGCGCGTGACCCTGACCGGCTGCTGTTCATACTCCGGGGACGCAAATTAAAAGGCAGCTACGTGCTTGTGCATACGAGCGGCAAGAACTGGATAATGTTGAAGAGAAGGGCAAGGCAGCATGATAACCAGATTAGCTAATGTATCACTCGTCGTCAAGGACCATTTCACACCGATGACTGCCGCCGTGAGGTTGAGAGGCTGCGAAAACTCGGTGTCCGCATAACACTGGAGCCGGAAGAGCAGCACTGGGGCGTCCAGGCGGTGTTCGAAGACCTATACGGCAACAGCCATGTACTGGTACAGCCCAGTCAGATGGCTTTCCAACGAGGCAAAGTGAAGGTCTAGCAGGGGCAGGAAGGCACTAACTGGGCCGGCACGCCGCCTCTTCTGTTAACCTCTGAGCAAGCTCCTTGCCCTTATCGGTCGGCTCATACTCATGCAGAGAGTAGCGGCTCTCCTCGGCCAGCTTGATGAAGCCAGCCGCGACCAACGAACGTAGTGCCGCCTCGGCGAAGTAGGAGAACAGCGGCAGCCGGTGGTCTGGCACGGGCTTCTGCGTCGCGGCGTTCTCGGCGTATATGGTGCAAAGCAGCCGAAAAGGTTCTTCCTCAAGGTCGCGCAGCACATGTTGCATGGCATCCGTAGACCTCACGGCGTCCAGCAGCTCTTTCCTGGCGCTGTTGTTCACAGGGACTCCTCTCTGCAGGCACTTCTGCTCCTGGGCCGGCTACGCATCCGCCAGCCACGTCTTTGAAGAGAAAAAGCTTTGGGTTACGGGAACACCTGTACGGATTGATTATAAAACGCCGGGCCAGCCATTGGAAAGGAACTCTCATTGATTTGTTGATGCCTTTTTGTTACCATGACAAGTACTTTACCTAACAGCGACGGGCTGGTTACGCCGGCCTGACCTGCGGCCTCTCGACTGAGTCGAGAGGTCTTGTTTTGCGAGGGTTTATATGGCCATACAGGAAAAGAGGGTGCTGGCGACCGAGGAACTAGAGAAGATGAGACACTCCGCTTCACATGTCATGGCGGAGGCGGTGTCTCTCATTTTCCCGGAGACGCGGTTCGGTATAGGGCCGGCCATTGAGGACGGCTTTTACTACGATTTCGAGCTGCCGCGCCCTTTGGTCAACGAAGACCTGCCGGTCATCGAAGCCAGGATGAGGGAAATAATAGCCCGCAATGAGCCCTTCATCCGGGAGGAGGTGGCCAAGGAAGAAGCTGAAAAGATATTCCTGGCCCAGCCGTACAAGCTTGAGCTTATACGGGAGCTTCCCGATGCAAAGGTTTCCACCTACCGTCAGGGGGCTTTCGTCGACCTGTGCCGCGGCCCGCATGTCAAGTCCACGGGTCAAATAGGGGCCTTCAAGCTGATGTCCATAGCCGGCGCCTATTGGCGCGGCGAAGAAACCAGGCCCATGCTGCAGCGCATATATGGCGTGGCCTTCGCAACCGAGGAGCAGCTCCAGGACTACCTGCACAAGCTGGAGGAGGCGCAACGGCGCGACCACCGCAGGCTGGGCAAGGAACTTGAGCTATACAGCATCCATGACGAGGCCGGGCCGGGATTGGTGATGTGGCATCCCAACGGGGCCGCGGTGCGCCGGGCAATCGAGGACTTCTGGAAGGACGAGCATGCCCTGCGAGGGTATGAACTCGTTTACACGCCGCACATCGCCAAGGTGGACCTGTGGAAGACCTCGGGCCACTGGGAGTTCTACCGCGAGAATCTATATTCACCAATGGATATCGACGAGCAGGAGTACATCGTAAAGCCGATGAACTGCCTGGGGCATATAATAATATATAAGACTCAGAAGCGCAGCTATCGCGACCTGCCGTTAAGGTACGCCGAGTTGGGCACTGTCTATCGCTACGAGCGGTCGGGCGTGCTGCACGGCCTGACCAGGGTCCGCGGGTTCACCCAGGACGACGCACATATCTTCTGCACGCCGGAGCAACTGGAAGATGAGATAGCCGGCGTCGTCGAGCTGGTCAGGTTCATGATGAAGACCTTCGGGTTCGAGCACTATGATATGTACCTGTCCACCAGGCCGGAGAAGTATGCCGGCTCGCTGGAAGGATGGAAGGTGGCCACTGATGCCCTGGCGAATGTCTTGCAGAGGCTGGGCATAGAGTACAAGGTAGACCCGGGAGAAGGCGTGTTCTACGGCCCCAAGATAGACACGAAGCTGCACGACGCACTGGGCAGGGAGTGGCAGGGCCCGACGATACAGGTGGATTTCAACCTGCCGCAGCGCTTCAACGTGACCTATGTAGCCGCCGACAGCAAGGAGCAGCAGGTATTCATGGTGCACCGCGCAGTGCTGGGAAGCATGGAGCGGTTCATGGGCTGCCTGATCGAGCACTACGCCGGCGCTTTCCCGGCGTGGCTGGCGCCGGTCCAGGCGGTGGTCATTCCCATCGCCGACCGCCACCTGGAATATGCCCGCCGCGTGGAGTCAGAGCTCAAGCGCGAACGGTTCAGGGTGCGCGTGGACTCCCGGTCGGAGAGGATGAACGCCAAGATACGTGAGGCGCAATTGCAGAAGGTGCCTTACATGCTCGTGGTCGGCGACAAAGAGTCACAGTCAGGCAACGTCTCGGTCAGGCTGCGCACGGGCAAAGACCTCGGCTCAATGTCTCTGTCCGACTTCAAGGCGAAGGCCGGTGATACGATCGCTACCCGGGCGCTTGAAGTTTGATTCGGCCTTATGATTATGCTATATTCAAACTTAGGCGATCTGCCTGAGCAACTAAAACCAACAAGGAGGGGGAGGGACTCATAGCTAAAGCATCGTTGCGTGTAAACCGGGGTATCAGGGCCGCAGAGGTCAGGGTTGTGGATGAGGAGGGAAGGCAACTAGGTGTCATGCCGCTGCGGCAGGCGTTGGAAACGGCCAGGGAGCGGGGACTCGACCTTGTAGAGGTCGCAGCGACGGCACAACCCCCGGTGTGCCGAATCCTGGACTACGGGAAGTTTAGGTACGAGCAGGCCAAGAAGGACCGCCATGCCAAGAAATCCCAACACCTCAGCGAGGTCAGAGAGGTCAAGATAAGGCCCAAGATCGGCGCACACGACCTCGAAGCTAAACTGCGCAACGCAAGGAAGATGCTGCAGGAGGGTGACAAGATAAAGGTCATAGTCATCTTCCGCGGCAGGGAGATGGCTCACCAGGACCTGGGTTGGAAGCTCCTGCAAAAGGTAGGCGAAACACTTAAAGATGTGGCCGCTCTGGACAAGGCGCCGGGTATGGAGGGCAACGCCCTCACCGTGATATTCGCGCCGTCCAAGCAGGCACGCGAGGCCAGGACAACCAAGAAGGAATCCCAGCAACCGGGAGAGACCGCAAAGAAGGGCGAAAAGACCGGCGTAGCTGTGTAGGAGTTGTGAGATCATGCCGAAGTTGAAGACCCATCGTGGAGCCAAGGCCCGGTTCAGGGTTACTCGCACGGGCAAGGTGCTCCGCATGAAAGGTGGCAGCAGCCACCTGCGCAAGAACAAACCGAAGCGAGTCAGGAGACAGTACAACTCCAAATTGCTCCTGAACTCAAGGGACCACACACGGGTATCGAGGTTGCTCCCCACCGGGACTCCGTCGTAGTCACCTCGTTGGATTATTTCTAGCAGTTGTCTAGTTAGGAGGACTTCCTTGCGGGTAAAGGGAGGCGTAAAAGCCAGAAGGCACCACAACAGCGTGCTGAAATTGACGAAGGGCCATGCCGGGCAAAGGCACAGGCTTTTCAAGCGGGCCCATGAGTCAATGCTGCACGCCCTGCAGTATTCCTATGCTCACCGGCGTGAGCGCAAGGGCGATATGCGCAGTCTGTGGATCACACGCATCAACGCCGCGTGCCGCGAGCAGGGTATGCCCTATCGGAGCTTTATTGAAGGCCTGAGCAAGGCAAACGTGGGCCTGAACCGGAAGGTGATGGCCGATATGGCGGTCAACGACAGCCAGGGCTTTGCACGGCTGGTGGAGATCGCCAAGCAGAACCTGACTCCGGCCTAGCCACGAAGGCCTTTTAAGGGCTCAGTGTTCGGGTGAGGCGATCAAGGCGCCTCACCCATTTTGTTGCCCTCGAAATTGCTGGGTGTGTTTCTTATTGTATGCAAGGGCGCAGCGCGCTACAATTACGCAGTCCCCTTCGGTCGAATACCTTGCGGGGAAGTAATAAGAGAATAGCGATCTGATGATAGACAAGCTATCACAGCTTAAGACCGTAGCCGAGACGGAATTGAACGCCGTCACAGACACAAGGCGGCTTGAGGAATGGCGAGTGCGGTACCTGGGGAAGAAGAGCGCCATCATGCAGGCGTTGCGCGAACTGTCTTCTCTTTCCCTGGAGGAGCGGCGTAAGGCCGGCGCACTGGCCAACGAGGTGAAGGACGCCTTCGAGTCGTCTTACAAGCAGAAGCTGGAGGGGATCAAACAGGCTGAGCTGGAGCTGGCGACCGCGGCGAAAGCCCTTGACGTCACGCTCCCCGGGCAACCTGAGTCGCTGGGACGCCTGCACCCTACCACACAGGCCATGCGCGAAGTGTGCCAGGTGTTCACTAGCCTGGGATTCGAGACGGTAGAGGGGCCCGAGGTGGAGTGGGACTACTATAATTTCGAAGCCCTGAACATACCGAAAGGCCACCCGGCGCGCGACATGTGGGCCACGCTGTGGGTGGATTTCGCCGACCCGGAAAAGCAGCGCAGTATGCTGATGCGGACACACACCTCTCCTATGCAGATAAGGACAATGGAGAAAAGGCGCCCGCCGGTGCGGCTCATTATGCCCGGGAAGACATACCGCTATGAGGCCACTGACGTCCGGCACGAGTGGATGTTCCACCAGGTGGAAGGCCTGGCCATAGACAAGAACATTACCATGGCCGACCTCAAAGGCACGCTGTTCGAGTTCGCCCGCCGTATGTTCGGCGCCGACAGGAAAGCCCGGTTCCGCTGCGACTATTTCCCCTTCGTAGAGCCTGGCGTCGAGGTGGCTATCGACTGCTTCATATGCAAGGGGCAGGGATGCCGCCTGTGCAGCGGCTCGGGCTGGATTGAAATACTTGGCGCGGGAATGGTGCATCCGGATGTGCTGCGCCGCATGGACTGCGACCCGGCGGTGTACAGCGGTTTCGCTTTCGGCATGGGCGTCGAGCGCATACCAATGCTCCGTTACGGAATAGAGGACATACGCCATTTCTACGGGAACGACCTTCGGTTCCTGAAGCAGTTCTGGGGTTTTTGATCCATGCGAGTATCTTTATCGTGGCTCCGAGACTACGTCGATATGACGCTGCCGCGCGACGATCTGGCCCGCAGGCTGGCCCAGGCGGGATTAGAGGCGGGGTCCGTCGAAATCATCGGCGGGCAGTGGGATAAGATCCAGGTTGGCCATGTCACTGAAGTCAAGCCGCACCCCAACGCTGACCGGCTCAGGCTGGTGACGGTGGCGTTGGGCGACCGGATGCCTACTGTGGTCTGCGGCGCGCCCAACGTAGCTGTGGGCCAGAAGATCGCCTTTGCCTCGGTGGGCGCGAAGCTTGTTGATGGTCACACGGGGCAGCCGGCCACGCTCAAGCCGGCCAAGATACGCGGCGTGGTCTCCGAGGGCATGGTATGCTCGGAGAAAGAGCTTGGCCTGTCGGGCGACCACACGGGCATACTTGTTCTTCCTGCCGACGCTCCCGTCGGGGCCGCGTTGGCCGACCTCCTCGGCGACACCATCTTCGACATAGAGGTGACGCCCAACCGCCCCGACTGTCTTTCAGTCATCGGTATTGCCAGGGAGGTGTCGGCCCTCACCTCGCAGCCGTTGCACCTGCCGCAGATCGCCTACAAAGAGGGCCGGGAGCAGGTTTCAGGCCTGGCATCGGTTGACGTCGTCGATCCAGACCTCTGCCCACGCTATTGCGCCGGGGTGATAACCAATGTGAAGATAGGCCCATCTCCGGAGTGGCTGCAAAGGCGGCTCCAGGCTGGTGGCATGAGGCCCATCAACAACGTGGTGGACATCACCAACTACGTCATGCTGGAGCACGGCCAGCCCCTGCACGCGTTTGATTACGCTAAACTGACAGATAGGAAGATCGTGGTGCGGCGGGCACGCCAGGGAGAGTCACTCACCTCACTAGACGGCGTCGAACGTCCTCTGAATTGCGAGATGCTGGTCATCGCCGACTCCCGGCGTCCGGTGGCCCTTGCAGGTGTCATGGGCGGTGCCAACAGCGAGGTCTCCGAGGCCACAACTGCCGTGCTGCTCGAATCGGCCAACTTCAAGCGCGAGTCAGTCCGGGAGACGGCCGCCGCGCTGAACATGCGGAGCGAGGCCTCGGCTCGGTTCGAGAAGGGACTTTCGCCGGAGCTGCCTGTGCCGGCGCTGAGGCGAGCCATGCAGTTGATGGTCGAGCTTGCCGGTGGAGAAGCAGCTTCAGGCATAATAGACGTGTATCCCGGCAAGCGGGAGCGCCCGCCCATACTTTTCCCCGCGAGTGAGACAAAGCGGCTCCTTGGCATGGAGCTGCCTGTGGAGAAGATAAAGTCGGTGCTTGAATCCCTGGGATTCGGCGTGGAGATGGCCGCGCCGGCCCAGATGAGTGTCAATGTGCCCTGGTGGCGCACAGACGTGAGCCAGGGAGCGGACCTGGTTGAGGAGGTGGCGCGTATCGTAGGCTACGATCAGATACCCACTACCATAATGGATGCCCCGATACCGCCGCTCGAACCGTCGCCGCTGCTGTCCATGAAGAGGACGCTTACGGACCTGCTGGTAGCAGCCGGCATGCAGGAGGTCATCACCTACTCGCTCATAAGCCTGGAGGGCCTGAAGAGGACCACGCCGGACCTCGACCTTCCCGGGCCTAAGCCCGTGCGCGTATCCAACCCGATGAGCCGCGAGCACGAGTATTTGCGCACCTCGCTTCGACCGAGGCTGCTTTTCCATATCGCCCAGAACCAGAGGTTCGAGGAGGGCATAAAGCTCTTTGAGATAGGCCATGTGTACTATCCGCGCCACAGCGACCTGCCGCAGGAGGTGGAGACGCTCTGTGGCGCGATGTGGGGGTTGAAGCAGGAAATGTCGTGGCGCACCAAGCCCATGCCAGCGGACTTCTACGACGCCAAAGGCGCATTGGACGCCGCGCTGGTTAGGCTGGGCGTGGAGGCGAAATACGTCAAGGCTGAAGACGTCGGCCTCAGAAGCGGCGCCTGCGCCGATATAGTGGTCAGAGGACTAAAGATAGGCGTCATCGGCGAAGTGCACCCCAAAGTGGTGGAGAATTTCGACGCAGCGGGGCCGGTATTCCTGTTCGAGATAGACCTGGAAAAACTCCTGCCGCACGCCGGCACAGGCGTGGAATACAAACCTCTGCCGCGTTTCCCTGCTACCGTGCGCGATATGGCATTGGTTGTGGACCTGGGTGTTCAATACCAGAGTATCGTTGATATCGTTCAGGACTTCCCGCTGGTAAGCCGCGTGGCGCTGTTCGACGTGTACTCTGGCGAGCAGGTGCCGCGGGGCAAAAAGTCGCTGGCATTTCGCATCTGGTACCAATCTCCCGACCATACCCTCACTGACGAGGAAGTGAATGGCGTCCAGCAGCGGATGCTCTCGGCGCTGGAGAGCAAACTGGGCGCAGTCCTCAGGGCATAGGCAAGGCGGCGGCCCGGGCCATCGATTGTTTCACCAGCCCTTAGGGTGTGGAATGACAATCGAGTAGCGCTCGCTCAGGCGTTTTCCGGGGTGTGTCATGTTCATCCCGGCCGCCCGGTTAGCTCCTTTTCTCCCACTCTGTAACATCCTGGAAACATGCGCGTAAACGTCTCGAAACAGCAGCCATTTAACATGTTGCTCATCACAAGCCTTACTGGGTACCCGAGCATGATTCTACTATTGATTAAAGACGAGGCCAGGCAATCGCGCCTAAAGGCGGACCTGGCTGAGGTGGGGCAGTCTCTTCAGACGGTGGGCACGACGGACGAGCTCACGATGCATGCCGCATCCGACCCGAGCATGATGGTGCTGGATGGCGATAGCTTCCCGTTGGGTAACAGGCTATACCAGCCCGGCGGTGCGTCGGTGCCAGTGCTCGCGCTGGTGCCGGAGGCGAGGCTGCCCGAGTTGCAGTTGAACGGCCACGTAGATGACTTCCTGCTGGAACCATACCGGAAGCCGGAGCTGGTGACCAGAGTCCTGCGGCTCATGAAAGGGCACGATAAGGCGCAGGAAAACGTGCCGGTTGTGCTTGGGGACGTGACCATAGACGAGGCCGAGTTCTGCGTGACGCTCAACGGCCAAAAAGTAGACCTGGCTTACAAAGAGTACGCCCTGCTGAAATACCTCGCCGAAAGGCCTGACAAAGTGTTCACGCGGGAGACGCTGTTGGCCAAGGTCTGGGGGCCGGAATACTTCGGCGGCGCCAGGACTGTCGATGTACATGTCCGGCGGTTGCGAAGCAAGCTGGCGAGCAGCCAGCGAGTTTCTATCGAGACAGTGAGAAACGTGGGGTACAGGTTGAGGGCGTCACATCAGCCTTGAAAACACAAATAGAAACAGAGCTCCTTTCACTTAGTAATCAGAATAGGAGGTATGAATGACAGTACAGTCTATCAGCAAGGGGCAGGAGGTCATCAGGCTTAGCCGGGAGAAGGGTTGCCTTATGGTCGATCTCAAGTTCATCGACCTGCCGGGGCTGTGGCAGCACATATCAATACCGGCCAATCAGCTAAAGGAAAGTCTCTTTGTCGAGGGAATGGGCTTCGACGGCTCATCCATACGCGGTTTCCAGAAGATCCACGAGAGCGACATGCTTCTTGTGCCCGACCCGGAAACAGCCGTGGTAGACCCCATACTGGAAGTCCCTACGTTGACTATGATCTGCGATATCAAAGACCCGGCCACCGGTAAAAGCTACTCCAGGGACCCTCGCTTCATTGCCCGCAAGGCCGAGGCCTACCTGCAGGCTAGCGGCATAGCCGATGTCAGCTACTGGGGACCGGAGTTGGAGTTCTTCATACTCAACAGCGTGAAGTACGACCAGAACAGCCACTGCGGCTACTATTATCTGGACTCAATAGAGGGGATCTGGAACTCGGGCAACGGGACCGGAGACAACTCCGGGTACCGGCCGCGCCACAAGGAGGGCTACTTCCCGGTGCCACCCACGGATAAGCTGCAAGACCTGCGCTCCAGGATAGCCCTGACGATGATCGATGCCGGCATTGAGATAGAGATCCACCATCACGAGGTTGCCACCGCCGGCCAGGTCGAGTTCGGCATGAGGTTCAACTCTCTCACGCGCCAGGCGGACAACGTCATGCTCTACAAGTACATCGCCAAGAACGTGTGCGCCAAGCACGGCTTCACGGCCACCTTCATGCCCAAACCTTTGTTCCAGGACAATGGGTCGGGCATGCACGTGCACCAGAGCCTGTGGATGAATGGCAGCAACCTGTTCTACGACCGGAACGGCTACGGCATGATCAGCGACATAGCGAAGTATTATATAGGCGGGCTGCTCCATCATTCGCCTGCGCTGCTGGCCTTCTGCGCGCCGACGACCAACTCCTACCGGAGACTTGTTCCCGGGTACGAGGCCCCGATCAATTTGGTCTACTCCGCGCGCAACCGCAGCGCATCCGTGCGCATACCGACGTACTCCACGAACCCCAAGATAAAGCGCATCGAGTACCGACCGCCGGACGGCTCAAGCAACCCTTACCTGGCCTTCTCCGCCATGCTCATGGCCGGCTTGGATGGCATCAAGAAGAGGATGGACCCCGGCCAACCCATGGACGTTGATGTCTACGAGCTTGACCCTCACGAGGCTGCCAAGGTGAAGTCCACGCCCGGCTCGCTGGGCGAGGTGCTAGATGCGCTGGAAAAGGACCACGAATTCCTGCTCGAGGGTAGAGTCTTCACGCCTGACTTGCTGGACATGTGGGTAAGCCAGAAGCGGAAGAACGAGATAGGCCCGGTGGCCCTGCGGCCGCACCCGTACGAGTTCCACCTCTATTTCGACGTGTAGGCTGGCCGTGGCCTGATCTCCCGACCAAATCAATAGATACGAACATGACACCCCCCCGAAAAACGCCTGAGCAGGTAGAGTAGGGGAAAGGAAAATGGCCCTCCGGGCATACGCTGGTAGCAACAAACACACAGCAATACCGGAGGGCTATCCATATGCGCAATACCACCGATGCAGCGAGTCGGCGGCCTCGCCGGTGATCAATGCCGGGACGCTCTACCAGTAATGCAGGGAGGCCGGGGCCAGGTGATGAAAGGGACACGCAAGAGCTATCTGCTGCGCATCAACGCGGACCTGTGGGAAGAACTCAACGAGTGGGCCGCCAGCGAGTTCCGCAGCGTCAACGGGCAAATAGAGATGCTGCTGCAGCGCGCTGTGGACGAACACCGGCACAGGCATCGCTACGGCGCGGCTGGCAATAGTGCTGCCCAGCAATCCGGTGCCCCGGATGTACCGGCCGAGACAACAAACGCGGGACAGGAGGATTGAGGGAGGCGGAGCTATCGCTGAACCTGAAGGTATGCGCGCAGAATCAGCAGAATCAATAGTGTGGGAGATCGGAGCGGAGAACGACTGCGGAGATGCTTCGACTATACTCAAGCCAAGGTGGAATCTACATTAGCAGAATTTGTATTGCATTCTCCCGCAAATCACCTGACATATTTTGCGGGTTTCACCTTGGCTTCAGTTTAGGGTGACGCCTTCTACGGTGTTTGGGTGGCTTGACCCGTCACCATCCTGGAGTAACGAACCTCAAGTGCAATCCGTGTAATGGGTCTGCCATCGAATTGCACGTTGAACCAATAAAGCCCCTCAAGTTTGTAAACCATATCCAATCGGGTTATTATAGATACGCCTCTTGAACCCCCTTCCATGTTCACAGACATTGTCATCGGATTTAACCTCTCGGCTGAAGGCAACTCCGGGATGATGGTGATATCATGTCGTCCCCTGGATACTCCTGACTTCAGAACAAGGACAAGCATTAGTGGGTAATGAATCTCCGGCATATCAGCGGGAGCGTTGGGGCCGTGCTCAGTGTGCGTGACGACGTCTACCAGACGAATCAGTGAGACCACTCCGTCTGCCTCGCGAAGCACGCGTTCGCACAGGGCAGCGACCTGCACAAAAGGGCCTCTGTCAAAAGGGTTTACTGGTTCTACTGTCATATGCCCTGTCCTCCGGCTCCGTCATAGCGAGAACAGCATTCCTGCGATGCCAGGTTGGCTGTCTGCGTGATCGCGGGCTCATAATACGGCCATAGCAGCTCATTCAGCAAGAGTTCATGCAGTCGGACTGTGCAATTCCTCGAATTGGGGCGCCATTGATACTTTCGACGTATGGGGCTAGCCAGGAATGCTTAGGAGGCTGGTTTTTTCATGCCTGGCAGCGGGACTCCGCCAGCCCCTTTTCCAGTGTGCAAAGCTTCAAGAGCCGGGCTATCTCGAAGGGGTCGGAGGAGATGACGGGGCTGGCGTACAGCTCCATGGTGCCGATATCGCAGGATGGGCTCTTCGGCTGGCCGCGGTCAACCACACGCGCCATCGCCGGGAACCCCTCCCAGCTTTCCTCGGTGGGCGCAATAGGGGGTGTGACCACCATCAGGTTGAAAGAGGTAACATTCATCATGTCCCTCAGGCAGGAGATGGCATCGTAGACCCCGTCTTTGAAATAGTCGTCGTACCGCTGGGAGAGCACCATGATTTCCTTCTCTTTTACCGGTGTCAGGTAGGAGAACAGGCGCACTCCATTGCGTTCGACGGTAAGTCCCAGCGTGTCGTGTATTTCCACCAGGTCGTCGAAGTAAGAGCTGCCGTGTCTTTCCTTGTAGGCCAAAGCCGCCCGGCGCAGGGCCTCGATCTTAGGGTAATGGCTGCCTACGCCCAGCGTCATCTGTGCATGACCGTGCAGCAGGCTTGCTCCCGCCCTCCTTAGGCAGTTCCAGATGAATAGGTAGTACTTCGCCTCCGGTTCGTACTCGTGGGCCTTCTGCGCCCACTTCCAGGCGGTATCCAGGTAATCGTGCACCTGCTCCCGCTCGAAGGCCAGCGGGTTTGGGCTATCGAAAATGACCAATCCGTGCAGACCATCGTACTTGGCCACGTTGCTCGCGGTGATGCAGTACTTGCCGCGTATGCGCCCGAAGGGGTCTGCCGGGGTAAGTTTAAGCGGGTCATGCAGCGGGTCGGTCTTGGAGCTGTCGATGATGGAAGCCTGTATGCTCAGCTTCTCGTACATGTCTATGGGGCGCGAAGCCCTTATGCTGTTATAGAGCGCACCTTCGAAGGTGACCATGTTGGTGATCTTCGTCACCTTCTGCTCGACGACGCTGTCCACCGAGCCGAACTGCTGGCCTATCCAGGATATCATCTCCGGCGGCGGGTCCAGGTAACCCATAACCGCGATTATATGGAAGATGCGGTTGAAAAGCGCCTTTCCTTCCGGGGACAGGGCTTCGACGATCTCATACAGGTCCGCTATGCCGGTGCAGACTATCCGAGGCGGTAGTTTCTCAACTTCCAACTTCGACTCCGAAACACCTGAACTGCATGATACAGACGAAAGCGGCAAGCGATTCTTTAGAGCTAGTATAACAGAAACGACTGGAGGGATATCGCCGCGCCTGACATTGACGTTTGCGCAGGTGCACATGCCGAGGGACCAAAAACAGAGGCAACCCGAATCGAAATACGGGCTGCCTCTGTAAGCGAAATACTCTTACTTACCGCCGGTCGCCACCATGTATCTGGCGGCTGTCAGATGTTCTTGCTGGAACCAAGCAGGGCCGCTACCTCCTGGCCGTCATAGTCTGAAAGACGCTCACCTGAGTGCGGCTACCACGGCGACGATCCCAACTACGATCAGATAGATGCCGATGATGTAGGCTATGATGCGGGGCCATATGATGATAATGATTCCAGCAAGTATGCTCAGTATACCGGCTATTAGGCCACCTGTCGGCATGTCGTTGTCCTCCAGTCTCCAGAGTTCGAGAACTAGTGATTCGTTACCAGGAACCAGGGACAATTCTTACGACGAAGTGCAAGCAAATTCTACAAGTCCAGTATGGTGATCTGGCGGGTCACCCTGTCTAACCAGGCCGCCGAACCTTCGGATAGCTGGCCCGGGTTTACCAGCATCACGTGCGGGTCTGTCCGGTCGCCGCCGCGGTGTTCCTTCGTACCGGAAACCACGCAGATCGCCGGGTGGTAGTTATTCAGGAACTCCGTAACCAGGAAGCTGCCATCTTCCCCAGAAAGTCTGCCTGTAGGCGGCTGTGAGAGGAGAAGCACTTTTATGGGCTGGTCAGCCTGCCATAGTGTGCGCAAGAAGTACTCCGCCGAGGAATGAGAGTACTTGATGATCGGCCCCTCAGAGTCCTCCCTCTCTGTAAGCTGGCCGCCCAGGCCGCATATTGCCAGTTCGCCTTTGACTACCGGTGTGGCATGCACGACGAAGACATTGGTGAACGCCAGTTCGGCATTCTTCGATGCGCGGAGGAACCTGGACAGGGGCGCGTCATTTGGTCCTGGGATGATAAAGGCCAGACTTCCTGTACGGCCCATGGTCTCGAAGAACTTGTCGAGGAGTTCCACATACTTCTTCTCATCTGTGCCGGGGCGGACCACTCCTCCGGCGAATAATATACCGTCCGGTCTTCTCTCCTGCACCAGGCTGAACATCTTCTCCAGAGCCTTTTCATCCCCATTTACCCCGGCGCAGGCCAGGACTCTCCTTAGCGATCTCCGCGTTGAGGCGATTCTCATCTTTCTTTCCTCCGGTCACATTGCCTGAAGCCTGCAATTCGACCGCCGCTCACTGCGAAATTCATGGGTGGTCGAGTTTCCTTCTACTCTAATGATACACCAGCATAGCGGACGCGTATGTGCACGGAGGACGATGGTTGCCCGAACAGACGCTATGCAAGACGACCTCCTGGTACTCCTTTCGTGATAGGCCCCTACTTACAGGCACGCTACCTCGTTGTAGCGGCTTCCTAAGGCCTTGAATAGGTGTTGACACTGATTCTTATTGCTTGGGAACCCTACTTTAGGCTAATGACTAGGGTTGGGCAATGCCACGCTCCCAGAACGAGAGCACCGCGCGTGGACCAAAAATAAGGAACCCAATACCAACAGGAGGCATAACATGACAATGGGATCTGCAGGCGGAAGGGGCCAGGAATCAATGTCGGAAAGAGGCCAGAGGGGAGGGGAAGCGTCAATGCACACCGAGAAGGTCAGCGCATCTGAGCTGGCAATGTACCTGAAAGGGATCAATTTCCCCGCAGACAAGCAGAAGGTGATCAGCGCTGCCAGGAGCAACAACGCCCCAGAGAACGTCATAAATTTCCTGAACAGGCTTCCCAGCCGGCAGTACAGCGCCCCGACAGAGATCGAAGAAGAATTCAGCAAGATCAAATAGGCCCGACTCGTCGGGCCCGACCTGTGTGAAAAGCCAAAGCATGACACACCCCGAATTTCACGGGAGCACCGTGTAGGTTCGGGGTGTGTCAATCATTACCAGGACAGCGGCGTATCGTCTTACTATGAAAATACCGGCTGTGGGACCTCCAGGGTTACTTTGTAGCCCAGCCTCTCGATGCGCTGCACTGCCCTCTTGATCACAGCCTGGGACCTTCTCTGCTCGAAGTAGTCGCTGCCAAGCTCCTGGTAACCAGTGCCTTCCTTCAGCATGTGGTAGATCATCACCAGTATGCTATGGGCTACCGCCATCACCGCCCTCTTGTCTCCCCTCCGTGCCGCTATGCGGTGGTACTGCGCATTCATGTATGTCCCCGCACAACGTATGGCGCTGCGTGCCGCTATCACCAGAGTGGAACGTAACCAGCGGTTCCCTTTGGGTGTACGCCCGCTCTTGCGGGAGCACGCAGAGCACAATCTTTTTATGGGAGGGCACTTCGCTCAGTCGTCGCAGGAGGTGTGAGATGGAAGTCATCTACGAGCGCTGCTGCGGGCTGGACATTCACAAGAAGACCGTGGCCTGTGTTA
>JACPPY010000052.1 GCA_016190755.1 Chloroflexota bacterium
GTATCCAGGTCCATTGGGTGCCTCCTGAAAAGAGTGACTACTTCTCAGTAGAAACCCTTGGGCCTGGCTTTTTCAACCCCACTCATTTACTTGCACACGGGGTTAACTAAGAGTGTCCGCCGCAATTCATCGCTGGCTCGAACCAATTTTCCATCGTGGTGTCCTCCCCGGTGCCGGCCCTGTCCCAGGCATTCCTCGCCCATTCTCGTCTCCTGGTAATGGCGATGTCAAAACATTGACTCGGTACACTGAAAAGGATAGGATATAAGCGCTAATGCGCATATACGGTTGGAGTCAACGACATGCGTGAACTTACCAAGGCATTCCAGGCACTCTCGGATGAGACAAGGTTGCGTATCCTCGGCCTGCTTCTGGAGAGAGAATGCTGCGTCTGCGAGGTGATGCAGGCCTTGGACATCTCGCAGACCAGGGCTTCGCGCAACCTCAATATCCTCTACGATACCGGCCTGCTGAAGCAGAGGAACGAAGGGCTGTGGTCCCTGTACTCCATAGACCGTGAGGGAATGAAGGGACGGTTCGCCGGCCTGGTACGGGTTGTAGAGAAGGCACTGGAGAGTAATCCGGTCGTGGCCCTGGATAGGGATAAGCTCAAGAATGCCCAGAGGGTCGGCCCTGGATGCGGCCCACAAGCAAATAAGACATCCAAGAGGTCCACACCGACCAAAGGCTCGAAGGAGGCAAAGGAATGAATAACGTGCGCATCATCTATTGCTCGGAATGAGGGTACCTCGATCCGGCCACCAGTTTGGCGGCCTCAATAAAGGACAAGCTTGGCATCGAGCCTCAATTGAAGGAAGGTCACGGAGGACTCTTCGAGGTAGCTGTCGATAGTGAAGTTCTGTTCACCAACAACAGGAAATGCGGCAATCTCCCGAAGAACGAGGATATAGTAAGAATGATTAAGGAACTCAGAGCAGGTAAATGATCGGGAAGGAACCCCGTTGAAGACCGTCCTCTTTGTTTGTATCCACAACTCGGGCCGCAGCCAGATAGCCGAAGCCTTTTTCAATCACCTTGCCAAGGGTAAAGCACGGGCGATATCTGCGGGCACGGAGCCCGGAAAACAGGTCCAGGCGGAGGTGGTGCAGGTGATGAAAGAAGTAGGCATAGACATTAGCCGCAACAAGCCTAAGGCCCTGACCGAAGAGTTGCTGCAGCAGGCTAATCGGGTAATCACTATGGGCTGTATGACCGAAGGGGTATGCCCCGCCAGCTTCGTGGAGACACAGGATTGGGCGTTGGAAGATCCTAAGGGCAAGCCCCTCGAGAAGGTCAGGCAAATACGAGACGAGATCAAGGCCAGGGTCACCGGGTTGCTCTCGGAGCTAGGTCTCCAGTAATGTCGTGCCCGATTGACGATAACCTCAACAGAGGAGTTACCTGAAATGTGCACTGCGGAACGTCTGAAGCGGCCCAGAAGACTATCCACGCTAGACAGGTTCCTTACCCTGTGGATTTTCCTGGCCATGGCTGTCGGCGTTGGACTTGGATACTTCATCCCCAGGGTAGCCGATTTCATCACTGTCCTCCAGGTGGGCACGACCTCGATACCCATCGCCGTAGGTCTCATACTGATGATGTACCCGCCGCTGGCCAAGGTGCGCTACGAGAAGATGGGCCGTGTCTTCCGGGACTGGAGGGTGCTGGGCCTGTCCCTGGTACAGAACTGGGTCATTGGCCCGCTGCTGATGTTCTTTCTGGCCATAGGGTTCTTAGGGTACCTGTGGGACCTTCCGGCCTACATGCAGGGGCTGATCATGATCGGCTTGGCCCGATGCATCGCCATGGTAATCGTGTGGAACGAGCTGGCCAAAGGAGACTCCGAGTACGCCGCGGGCTTGGTGGCCTTCAACTCCGTATTCCAGATAATATTCTACTCGATCTATGCCTATGTCTTCATCACCGTCCTGCCCGGCTGGTTCGGCCTGAGGGGAACGGAAGTTAACGTGACCATCGGGGAGATAGCCAGGAGCGTCCTCATATATTTAGGCATACCTTTCTTTGGGGGCATGCTGACCCGCTTCTCCCTGATCAAGGTGAAGGGCAGGACCTGGTATGAGACTAAGTTCATACCCAAGATCAGCCCGATTACATTGATTGCCTTGTTGTTTACCATTTTGGTGATGTTCTCACTTAAGGGCGAATTCATCATACAGTTGCCTCTGGACGTGGTACGCATCGCCATTCCGTTGCTCATCTACTTCGTACTCATGTTCCTAGTCTCCTTTTACATGGGCAGGAAGATTGGGGCCGACTACTCCAGAGCGGCCACTATTGGCTTCACCGCGGCGAGCAACAACTTCGAACTGGCTATCGCTGTCGCCGTGGCGGTGTTCGGCATTGGTTCTGGCCAGGCATTTGCCGCCGTGATCGGCCCCCTGATCGAGGTGCCGGTGATGATCGCACTGGTCAACGTTGCGCTGTATTTCCAGCGCAAATACTTCGAGTCTCAAGACGCGCAAAAGTGTATAGAAAACGTGGCGGTAAATGAGTGAATTGGAATTTGTCTGATGCGCAGATGCAAGACCATGATGAGGTTACAGAGTTCGTCCGCTCTTCACTTCTGCCTTGATGAAATCAGCCACCCAGTAGGCGAGAGCTCCAATAGGCTCCGTGCCGTTCCAGGTCGCGATGTAAGGGAAAGCGGAGGGCCCGACGACGAAGACGTTCGGGGCATCGTGCACCTGGCAGTAGCGATTGACCACCGATCTTTTGGTGTCCTCACCCATGATGGCGCCGCCGGTCAAGTGCGTAGTAGCGCTCGGAGGTGTCATTGTCTCTCCTCCCCAAACCCTTCTGGCCCCTGCCTTTTCCAGCATTTCCACCATTTTGCCCCGGATGAAAGCGTGGAGTTGAGTCATCTGCGGATGCCAGTCGTGGGTTAGCCTGGGAACGGGGAGTCCATCGGGGTCCTTAACCGTGGGGTCGAGGTCAATAAAGTTTCTCTCCGACGGGAGGTCAGCAGGCTGAGCGCTTATCGTCAGTATCTTACGGCCTTCGTTGCGTATGAAGTCCTTGCGCTCTTTCCCCCACGTAGGAACACCAGGCACGGTGAGAGTAGCATAGCTGATAGCCTGTCCCGGCGTGTTTCCTGCGGTAAGTATTGCCCCCTCGATGAACCCAAGGGCCTGGTAATCAAAGTAGTCGCCCGTCCAGTCATCGATGCCCACGCCCGTGCCAGCTGGAATGGCATATCCGAGCCATTCGGTGTCAAACAGCCCGTTAACAGTGAAGTTGCCATGGCTCTGCAAGAACTTGCCTACCATGCCGTTATTATTGCCGATTCCCCTGGGGTGTTTGGAGCCCGTTCCGAGGAGAAGTTGCTGGGCATTGTGCCAGGCGTGGCAGGCGATGATGATTATGTCCGCCGGCTGGTCATGAATCCTCTTGTCCTTGTCCCAGTAGTGCACGCCGGTGCCGCGCCCGTTGTCGTCAGTGTGAATATGGAAGACTTTGCTATCTGTGCGGAGTTCGAAGTTGGGAGATAGGGTGGCCTTTCGGATCTCGCTTACCCTCGTATCGGCTTTGGCCTCGATGGTGCACTCATAGCTGCCGCAGAATCCACAGTATTGACAGCCGGGACGGCCGTCATAGGCAACCGAGTTAGTGCCGGAGAAGTTCTGGAAAGGACTATACCCCTGGGCTTTCAAAGCATTGAACATGAACTGCTGGTTGCAGTTGAAAGGGTGAGGCGGCATGGGATAGGGCTTATTGCGGGGCGGATAGTGGGGCATCTGAGTGTGGTCGCCGGAGATGCCCAGTCGCTCCTCGAACTTCTGGTAGTAAGGCTCCATCTCATCGTAGGTAACAGGCCAGTCCATGAGGTCCATTCCCTCTTTTGGGCCATAGGTAGAAAGCATCTTGAACTGGTGAGGATAATAGCGCCAGGTCTGGCAACCCCAATGAAGCATCTCGCCACCTACTCCCCATCCCCGGCCGTTGTTAAAGATACGCGTAGCGGCCTGCGCGTTTTGCCTCCAGGTGTATCCCGGCCTGCCAGCATAGGACCAGAGTACATCTTGCCGTATAGGGAAACGATATTCATCCTGGAAGACCATACCCGTGGTGATGTTGGGGCCCCTCTCCAGCCCGACCACCTTCAGGCCGGCTTCAGCCAGCTCTCTGGCCAATATGCCGCCGGCGCAGCCGACTCCGATGATCACTACATCTACTTTAGGTTCAACCATTTTGTCCTCTTTTCCTACTGTCCGTAGGGATTGATCTCGCCATAGCGGCTAAGGAGGCTGTGATAGTCATTCGGCCCGGGACGCCAGCCACATTCCAGATGCCCCTGGTCGAGAGGGTGGAACATGGCGCCATTAAACTGAATGAGCTTCCATCCCACCATATCTAGGTTCCCTCCGTAAACGGGGTCCGAGAACATGCCGTTGAAGGTGTGTGCCCGCAAGGTGGTGAAGAATGGATCAGCTTCGATGCTCTTGAGGACCTCGTCCTGTTGCTCGGGAGCAAGCTCCAGGAAAGGCTTCTGGAACTTTGTCTCGGCGGAATGGTCCAGAAAACCGATACCTGATATATATTGGGACTGCAGGGCACGATCTTCCTCCATGAGTGCTCTGTCGATGAAGATGACGACACCCGCCTCTCTAGAGCCTGGAGTATCATCGGCAGGGATGATGCGGGCGGTGGCTGCCTCGATCACCTCTGCTTGGTAATCGGTGAAGAAACGGTAGCGGCGCATGGGCGTCACGGTCTGCGCAGAAGCAGGTGTGGCGGTAGAGATCGCCCATGGCACATAGGCTGCCAGGCCAGCTACGGCCGCAGTCGCTATGCTGCCCTTCAGAAAATCACGACGGGAGAGGGGCCTTCTGCTCATCGCGGAAACGGGGTCTTCTTTCGATGGAGAATCCGGCGGTTTCTCAGTCAAGATGCCATTATTTTGGTGCTCTATTTGTTTATTTGACATACACGTTGTTCCTTCTCATCGGGGATTTGCGACGCCGTTCTCCACCAAATCTCGACTTAGATACCGCCTGTCTTTATGGTAACCGCTACGTGCTGCAACAGTCATTCGTAAGCCTACATAGTTGTGGATTAGCGTAAGACTTATGATCCAGCCGTAGTCCGTATGGACTACTCATCTTGGGCATATCAGAACCCTCACAGACTTGTGGTCAGAAATCAGGAAGAATACAATATGTACCTGCGTGATAGCTAAGAGATTCCGCCGGTCGCGCCTCTGGAAGCCAGAGGAATACTTGCTGGCAAGCAGACTTCAAGCCGAGGTGTCCCCTCTGGTAGAGAGCGTGCGGCTGGAGCATTGCTTTTACATTGATTCAGAGCGGCCACTACGGCCCGCCGAGCTAAAGGTTGTCGAGTGGTTGCTGGCCGAAACGTTCGAGCCCGAAGCCTTCAGCCGGAAGAGCCAACTCGAAGGCACTGTGCTTGAAGTCGGCCCTCGCGTGGAGATCACCACCCCGTGGTCAACCAATGCCGTGAAGATATGCCGCTCCTGCGGACTGCATTCCATCAGCCGCATAGAGCGGTCGCGGCGTTATGAGGTGCGGCTCAAGCCCGGCGCCAGGTTGAGCGGGGCGCAGGTGAGGCGCATCTATCCCTTGCTCTACGACCGCATGACGGAGTCCCTGTATCTCGAACCCCTGACCACTTTCGATTCCGACAAAAAGCCGGAGCCCGTGAAGCTGGTCCCACTGCTGGAGGAAGGCATTTCGCCGCTGGAGAGGCTGGGGTACACCTTCGACCGGCAGGTCATGGAACACAACTGCCGCTATTTCACAGAGGTGCTGCATGCCGACCCTACGGACGTGGTGCTGGCCCACCTGGACCAGTCCCAGTCTGACCACAGCCGGCACCGCAGGTTCAATGCCGCTTGGCGAATCGATGGCGTGCAGAAAAAGCAGACTCTGATGGACATGATCAAGGCCAACCACCTGGCGCATCCGGGCCATACGCTTGTCTCTTTCGGCGATAACGCATCGGTCATACGCGGGCACCATGTACCGGCGCTGGTCAGCTCCGCTCCTGCGGCGCCGTCCAAGCTGGTGATCAGGGAAATCGATATGGAGGAGACTGCCAAGGGCGAGTCGCACAACCATCCCACGGCCATCGTCTCACCCGCCGGCGCCGGGACCGGTACCGGCGGCAGGATAAGGGACAACCAGACCGTCGGCCGTGGCGGAACGCCTGTAGCCGGCTCGACTCTGTACCTTGTGGGCAACCTGCATATGCCCGGCTACAGCCTGCCGTGGGAGACGAAGAACTGGGAGCACCCTTACCAGCTTGAGACACCACTGCAGATAATTCTGGGCGCGCCGAGGGGCGCCTACCGCTATGGCAATGAGTTCGGGGAGCCCACCGTCAGCGGCTCGACCACGTCTTTCGAGCACGTGCACGGGAATGGGAAAGAGGCCGAGCTTTTCGGCTACACCAAGTGCGGCATGTGGACCGTCGGCCTAGGGTGGATAGACCGGCGACATTTGAAGAAACTGAAGCCTGAGGCTGGCCTGCAAATAGTGCAACTGGGCGGGGATGCCTATCCCATCGGCCTCGGCGGCGCCGCCGGCTCCAGCAGGGCGCTGGGCTCGCAGGAGGCAGAGCTGGACTGGAACTCGGTGCAGCGTGCCAACGCCGAGATGGAGAAGGTCTTCGACCGGGTGGTGCAGGCCTGTATCATGATGGGCAGCAAGAACCCTGTCTGGACGATACACGACCTCGGCGCAGGCGGCGACGCCAACGCGGTGAGCGAGCTTGTCTCACCCGCGGGCGGCAGGGTGTACCTGCGCCGTATTCCCTGCGGGGACAGGACGATGTCCGTTCTGGAGTACTGGTGCAACGAGTCGCAGGAGCGCGTGGTGCTGCTGACAACCGCGGAGAGACTGCCTGTCCTCCAAAAAGTAGCCCGCCGCGAGAAGTGCCCACTGGCGGTCGTCGGAGAGGTCACCGGGGATGGGAAGCTGGTGCTCGTCGATGAGGCGGTGCCGCCGGACGCTCCGATATTTGTGAAAGAGCCCGTCAACCTCGACCTTGGCTTCGCCCTGGGCAAGATCCCTCAGATGGTGCTCGAAGATAAGACAGTCCAGCGTCGACTGAGCCCTCTCAGGCTGCCCGAAGGCCTGACGGCGACGGATGCACTGGAGCGTGTTCTGCGGTTGCTCAAGGTCAGTTCCAAGGGGTTTCTCGTGAACCACGTCGACCGCTCGGTCACCGGTCTCATTGCCCAACAGCAGTGTACCGGCAGGCTGCAGCTACCCGTGGCGGACGTGGCGGTGACGGCGGACAGCTATTTCACCACCACCGGCCGGTGCTGGGGGATTGGGGACCAGGCAGTGAAGTGGATCGTCAGCCCCGAGGCCTCCGTAAGACTGGCGGCTGGCGAAGCTCTGACCAACTTGGTGTGGGCGCCGGTCGAGGAGTTTGAAGGCATAAGCCTGCTCGGGAACTGGGGTGTGGCAGCCTCGGAGCCCGGCGAAGGCGCGCGGCTCTACCAGGCAAATGAAGCCCTGAACGGACTGCTGGACAGGCTGGGCATCTCCGTCAACGGCGGCAAGGACTCCATGAGCATGGCCGCCAAGGTGGTCCGTGAGGGTGCCGGGGAGATGGTCAAAGCCCCGGGGACATTGGTGGTAACGGCCTATGCGGCCTGCCCGGACATCACGAAGACCGTAACCCCGGACATCAAGCAGCCGGGCAAGAGCGAGCTGCTGCTCATTGACCTGTCCGGCGGCAAATGCCGCACCGGTGGTTCGGCGTTGTCACAGGTCTACAACCAGGTAGGCGACGAAGCCCCCGATGTTGACGACCCCCGGCTGCTCCGGCAGGGCTTCGAGGCGGTGCAGAAGCTGATAAGACAGGGACTGGTGCTGGCTGGCCATGACAGGTCTGACGGCGGCCTGATAGTGTGCCTGCTGGAGATGGCCTTTGCGGGCAACTGCGGCCTCAAAATCGGAATCGCCGGGCCGAAGGCCGGCCCAACAGCGCTGCAGTACCTGTTCGCCGAAGAGCCTGGCCTGGTGATGGAGTATCTGCCGGAGAACAAGCACACGATAATGGCGCTACTGCAAGAGCACGGCCTGGCTGGTTGCAGCCATGTGCTCGGCCATGCGTCGACCCGAAAGGATATCACGGTCAGGTACGGCGGTCAGCTTGTGCTCTCCGAGGATATGCGACACCTGCGCGATATCTGGCAGGGTACATCCTTCCAGCTCGAAAGGTTGCAGTCCAACTCCAAATGCGCTGAAGCGGAGCGCAGGGCCAATTACGACCGCTCCGGCCTCAGCTTCCACTTTACCTTTACACCTGAGCCTACGCCCGAGGCAAAGATCAAAGCCAGGAAAAAGCCCAGGGTAGCCATACTGCGGGAGGAAGGGACGAACGGCGACCGGGAGATGGCCGCCGCATTCTACCTGGCAGGTTTTGAGCCATGGGACGTCACCATGACCGATCTGGCCGAGGGCCGCATAAGCTTGGAAGGCTTCCGCGGTGTGGCCTTTTGCGGCGGCTTCAGCTACGCTGACGTCATGGACGCCGGTAAAGGCTGGGCAGGAGTAGTGCGGTTCAACACACGCGTCCGCGGGGAGTTCGAGGCCTTCTACAACCGGCCGGATACTTTCTCGCTGGGCGTTTGCAACGGCTGCCAGGTGATGGCGTTGCTGGGCCGGATACCATGGCAAGGTATTGGTATGGAGCGGCAGCCAAGGTTCGTCCTGAACGAGTCAGCCATGTTCGAGTCCCGGTTCGCGGCGGTGAACGTGATGCCCGGACCCTCCATCATGCTTCGGGGCATGGAAGGCTCTGTCCTGGGAGTCTGGGTATCGCACGGAGAAGGGCGCTTCCTTTGTCCGGATGGCTCCATACTCTCGGAGGTGGAGCGGCAGGGCCTAGCGCCGATACGGTTTGTGGATGATGAGCGCAAGGTCTCCGAGGCCTATCCCTTCAATCCCAACGGGTCGATATCTGGCATTGCGGCCTTGTGCTCGCCCGACGGACGGCACCTGGCCATGATGCCCCACCCGGAGCGGGCTTTCCTCGCATGGCAGTGGCCGTACTGGCCTGAGGAGCAGTCGAAGGCCGGACCATCGCCCTGGTTGCGATTGTTCCAGAACGCCAGGGAATGGTGCGAACGGAAGGGTTAGCGGATCCACCCCACGGACGGACATGGCGCCGGAGCGCTACATTTGCCTGCCGACCGCCTTCGCTATCGGGGCCAGGTCGGCCATCAGTTGTTCGAAGGCCGGGAATGACAGCGACTGCAACCCGTCAACGAGAGCGGTCTCCGGCTTCGGATGTATCTCTATAAGCAGCCCGTCTGCTCCCGCGGCTATGGCAGCCTTGGCCACGGCAGGAACAAAGGCGGCGTGGCCTGTGGCGTGGCTCGGGTCCACCAGCACCGGCAGATGGCTGAAGCGCTTGATAACCGGTATGGACGAGATATCCATCGTGAACCTTATGCTGTCTTCGAAGGTGCGAATACCGCGCTCGCACAGTATCACCCTCTGGTTTCCTTCGGCGAGCAGATAGTCCGCGGCGGTCAGCCACTCCGTCACCGTGGCCGCCAGGCCACGCTTAAGAAGTATAGGATGGTCGGTCCTGCTCAGCTCCTTCAGCAACGCGAAATTCTGCATGTTGCGGGCGCCGACCTGAAGTATGTCCGCATACTTTGCGACCTTTTCTATCTGCTCTATTTGCAGCACTTCCGTGACTACCAGCAGTCCGTACTTTTTCCTAGCCTCTCCCAGCAGTTCCAGGCCCTTTTCCTCGAGACCCTGGAAGGAGAACGGCGAGGTGCGCGGTTTGAAGGCCCCGCCTCTCAACACCATGCCTCCGGCCTTTTTGACGGTCGCCGCGGTATCGAAAAGCTGCCGCTCGCTCTCCACGGCGCAGGGGCCGGCCATGACCACCAGACGGTTACCGCCGACCTCGCAGCCGTTAATCTTGATCAGGCTGCTCTGTGGATGGAACTCGCGTGAGGCGAGCTTGTAGGGTTTCATGATGCGTGAGACCGCTTCCACACCGGGCAATACGGCGAAGATGTCGCTCGGCGTCTTGCCTGTATCGCTGCCGAGAATGGCGATCACCGTAGTTTCGGTGCCGATGTTAAGCTGTACGCCAAAGCCGAGCGACTTTGCCCGTTCGACCACATGGTCGACCTCTTCTCTCGTCGCTCCGCGCTTCATCTGTACGATCATCTGGCGTCTCCGTCCTCAAATGCCTCTGGCGAGCGGGTGCATATCATGACGGCCGGACTCCGTCCACCTCGCACAAAGCCCGCTCAGGGGTATACGTACGGCCTCTCGCGCCTTTCCGGTCATGGCATCGTGGCTTTTCTCCCGGAGGAAGATGAAGCCTTCCCTTGCCAGCTCCGATATCTGCGCATCGGCCTGTTTCGTACGATTGTAGCAGCAAAATCGCAGTGGCACAATCGCAGTGGCACAAATGTGCGTTACAATTTACAATTCCGTCCAGAAAATCAGGTCGGTAGTCGAGACAGGAGTGAGTCAAAAGGTTTTTATGACCCGTTTTCAGTACCAGCGCAGGGCCAGGTTCTGGCTGTCGGTGTTGTCAACCGTGTTGCAGCTCGTAGCCGTTGCGATGCTTGGGCTGTGGCTGCTGCCATCTGAGGGGTTGCCGGTGCCCTGGGAACTCGTGTTGGCCTCAGGCATCATAATGGTGGCCGTCGACGCCTTCATCTATGTCATGGGCACGCATGCCCTCGATATCATCCCTGTAACAGGCAAGGAAGCACTGCCTGGACGCATCGGCAAGGTGGCGAGGCCGCTTACCCCGGATGGCATGGTGCGCGTTCAGGGCGAGCTGTGGCAGGCACACTCGGTAGAGGGAGAAATACTCTCCGGCGAGGTGGAGGTGGTCAGCCTGAAGGACCTGAAGCTGCTGGTCAAGCGGGCCGAAGAAAATAAATAGCATTACCTTCAGATGTCGTAATGCACGCGGAGACGCCTGCTTGACGGCTCCGATGGGAAGCGGTTATAAACAGGGTCGCCGATGAATCATCTTTACTTGAGGAGGCTCACTTGTCAAAAATCTGCGAAGTAGCCGATAACATCTACTTGATGGAGAACCTGATCCCAGGCCTGGAAATTACCTTTTCCACGTACCTGATGCCAGTGGGGGAAAGCGTCTTGATCGAGCCCGGTCCCTCCGCCGTGCTGCCGCAAATCATGGACGGCATAAAGGAGCTGGGCATGAAAGACCCGGGCTACATCATACCCACCCACATACACATGGACCATGCCGGTGCTTCGGGCGGCCTGGTGCAGCACTTCCCCAGGGCGAAGGTGCTTGTCCACCCCCAGGCGTTAAAGCACCTGCTCGACCCGTCACGGCTGGTGGAGAGCACCAAAATGGCCTTCGGAAACGACTTCGAGAAGCTGTGGGGCAGTATCTTGCCCGTTCCAAAGTCGAATGTGAAGGTGCCGGCCAATGGCGAGGTGTTGGATATCGGCGACAGGAGGCTCAGAATAGTTTACAGCCCCGGTCATGCCCCTTCACATATTTCTTTGCTGGACGAAAAGACGGCCTCGCTCTTTTGTGGCGAGGCGCTCGGCGTGGTGAGACAAGGCAAATATTCCACAGTCCTACCATCGGTGGCTCCCCCAGGGTTTGACATGGACCTCTACCTGGATACCATGTCAGAGCTCAAGAGCCTCAAGCCAAAGCTGCTCCTGTATTCGCACAATGGGATTGGGAACAGGCCACAGGAGCTGATATCCGAGAGTGTGGTCATGACCCGTATTCTGGCCAGCATCATACTGAAGGCCCTGAAACAGGGTGAGACCCAGGACCAAATAGTAGGGCGGCTGCGCGCTTACGCTTCGGCACGCCACGGCCTGCCTGACTGGGACAGGGCGCTGACGGTTCAGGGTTACACCATGTACCTCCGGAAAAGAGGGCTGGTGTAGGCGGATAGACCGGGCTCTCGATTAGGAACCAACTTGTTGGGTCTGGGTCAGTTTATTGTAGAGCTGGAGTGAAAGGTTAGGATTCAACATTGCGTACTTGAGTGGGCGCCACGAAGGAAGGAAATGCCTGCCGCATAGCTGTCATGGTCGGGCTTGACCCGGCCATCCAGGTCTCTTGGCTACCTGGATGCCCCACCCAAGGGTACCCGGGTCGGGCATGACAATACGGAATCTTGCCTTCCCAAAACTTTGACGCA
>JACPPY010000008.1 GCA_016190755.1 Chloroflexota bacterium
GTCCCCTTTAACAGTGATCTTGACGTAGAATCTGACCGGGCTCCCGCTGAAACCGTCGTCGTCCATATAATCTTCAAAATCAAAATCTCCCTGTGGAAGCTTCTGGATTGCAGCACGGGTCAATCTCTCACTATAGTCCAAAAGTTCATCCAGATACCGGCTGAATGGATCCCAGCCGCCGTATTTTTTAACCAGCTTCGAAAACTCTCTTTCTCCAACTCGGGATGCAGCTACCTGAGCTTCTAGATCACCTATAACTAGATTCGGTACCCGGACGTTCTTTTCGATAACCCGCTTGAGCGTGAAATTAGGCTCCCCGCGTTCATAGAATTTGAGCGGTGGTATACGTAAGCCTTCCTGGAAAATTTCGGTGTTATCGCAGGCATTGCTCCCGGGCGTCTTACCGCCCACGTCCAACTGATGAGCAATAGCACCTGAAAAAGCTACAAGCTTATCATCGACAAAAATCGGCGCAACAGTAAATATATCGGGGAGGTGCGAAGCGCCCTCATAAGGGTCATTACATATGAATACGTCGCCCGGGAAGATACGGCCATCCCAGAGCTTCAGGACGGTCTTGATGAACGAGGGAAAGACGCCAGCATGCATAGGTGCTACCTGCCCCTCCGCCAATGTGTTCCCTTTCGCATCACATAGCCCGGTGGCAAAGTCGAAATGCTCTCTAATCATGTGCGAATATGAGGTACGCTGCATGACAAGCGCCATTATCTCGATTATGGAGCTGAGCGCATTTCTGATTAGTTCGAAGTTGACAACGTCAATCTCTTTCTTCTCCACGCATTCCTCCTAGGCTTGGACCTTAACGGATATTGTTCCCCAACTCCCTTGCCGTGCCTCCGCGTAAGGGGGAATAACACAAGTAGAGTCGTAAGCCTGTATCACGGCAGGGCCCTTTATCACGCCTGGGATTTCCTCCATGGTCAAAATTCGCGTCTCAACCCAGCCGTACTCTTCACCGAAGTAGGCGTGTCTGGATTTCTCTTTCTGCATGACCTCCTTGCCGAGCTGGGCTGCCCTAAGACCCCCCGGCACGACTTTCCCAATGTGATGGACTTTGGCTACCAGCCTTAAATTGACCACCTCACTTGGCTCGCCAATTCGATTATGGGCATAGGTTTTGAGGTGCTCCGCATTGAATGCATCCACGAGCAAGGATATATGCTCTGGTGCGAGAACATCCCAGGGGACCGGCAGGGTTAGTTCTGATGATTGTCCCACATATCTGGCATCAATCATCTTCAATATCTCAATTCTCACCTCACCATAACCACTGGCCTCAACCTCTGTCTCCAACTCTCTTGCCATCTTTGCCCACGCCTCGTTGGCTGCATTGACGATAGAGGCGTCTAAGCCGTGAAAGAAAGTCCTGCTTGAGTGGTGCTCGATCTCGGCAAACAGAAGACCAAACCCCGTGAATACACCTGGGCTGGGGGCTATCAGGACTTGCTTGATCTGCAACTCCCTGGCCAAAGCGCAAGCATGTACCGGTCCTGCGCCGCCGTAAGCAAGAAGGGTGAAATCACGTGGATCCCTGCCCCTGAGAGTGGTGACAGCTCTGGTTGCTCGTATCATATTTGCGTTTGCAATCATATGTGCACCGTAGGCTGCTCGTGTTACATCCATCTTCATCCTGTCGGCCACTTGTTCTTGGAAAGCATTGAGGGCTTTTCTTTTGTTTAATTTCAGACCTCCGGCGAGATCCTCTGGCAAGTATCCGAGTATTAAATTGGCATCAGTAAGTGTTACTTCAGTTCCCCCAGCATCGTAGCAAACCGGCCCCGGAGATGCTCCGGCGCTCTGCGGACCGACATGTAGCACCCCGCCAAAATCAAGCCAAAGAATGCTTCCGCCGCCGGCTCCGATTTCGGCCACATCGATAGAGGGCACCCTGATAACATAACCGGCGTCACAGGGCAGGCGTGTTCCCATCGAAATCCCTGTTCCCATTGAGATTCCAGTTCCTACCTCATACGCCGGGGTCTTAGTTATCTCGCCGTCCTCAATAACAGCCGCCTTGGCTGTTGTCCCACCCATATCGAGCGCGAGAACATTGTTGATTTGGAGTTGTTTAGCAATGAAGTGGCTTCCCACGATTCCTGCTGCTGGCCCACCCTCAATTATATAGAGGGGTTTGTTCACCGCCGCGTCAACTGACATCATGCCGCCGCTGGATTGCATCACCAGCAGAGGAGCTTTGATGCTGGCGCTACTTAGAGTTGCCAGCAAGGCCCCCATATATTTGGCGATGACCGGCTTCACGTATGCGTTGACGGCGGTCTCACTCGTTCTCTCGTATTCCTTGATAACCGGCATAAGGTCTGAAGAGATGGTCACGAAAAGGTCAGGGTGTTTACTTTTGATTATTTGTGCTATGCGGCGCTCATGTGTTGGGTTAATGTACGAATTGAACAGGCATACTGCTATGGATTCAACACCTTTGCCCACCAGCAGATCGACAACTCGTTCAACCTCTGTGGTATCCAGCGGCTTGATGATGTTGCCAGACGAACTCATTCGTTCGTCAACTTCAAATCTGAGGTCTCTGGGGACCAGCGGTGGAGGCTTGTTCCAACGGATGTTGTACATGTCCGGCATTCTCAGCCGGCGAATTTCCAGGACGTCGCGGAATCCTTTTGTAGTAATGAGCCCTGCCTTGGCCCCTTTATGCTCAAGGATCGCGTTCGTGGCAACGGTGCACCCGTGTACTATTTCGTTGATTTCACTGCTACTGATGCCTGTGCTGTGCAAAATATGGCTAATGCCATCGACAATGGCCCTGCTGTAGTTATCCGGTGTGGAAGAGACTTTCTCAGTATAAATCTCACCATCCTTGTTCATGAATACGACATCGGTGAAGGTGCCTCCAATATCGACTCCTACTCTGAACGGTCCTTTCGACATGTTCCTCCCTTAGCGGTGGAATGCTTGAAACTCGCTGGCAGAAGTCAGAAAGACGACGGTGCCGCCATAAACGATAATATTTAGATTAAACGATGACTTCCGGACAAACCGTGGTGTTACTAATGTTACGAGTCTCCCCGGTTCTTGTCAAGTCCCCCTCCATCTGTCCCTCCAGCTGTCTCCTGCTAGGTAGTATACGTATAATGTGAAACGTCATTAGGACAGAGAAAACAGATTCACCCAATGGTTCTAATCCTGATTGAAGTGACGCGGTCGGATTTGTTGGAAGACTTCAAGGATGAAGGGTGTCGGTGGTAGGGTATCAACGGGCAGCACCGCACAAGGAAAGGACATCGCAAAAGTGACAGTCAACCGGGCACAGGTGTTCCAGAGCAGCGTACGGCGACCCATCCTGGTTATTACATCTCTGAAGCACAACAGTTGCTTCCCTCAAGCATCACCAGGGAATTGACGGCATATTCGGTATAGCAGGCAAGATAGTAGGGTAGTTCCTAGTTGTTGCAATTGTAAATGGGATAGCGTAATATTTTGCTTCGTCAGAAGATTGCCATGAAAAAGCGCCATAGCCTATTTTATGGGTGGATAATAGCGGGCCTTGCTCTTGTGAGTATGACGCTAATATTCAGTGTTAGGTCCTCTTTTTCTGTCTTTCTTCCGCCTATTTTGGCGGACTATAACTGGAGCCGCGGTGGCACTGCCTTCATGCTGTCTTTGAACCTTTTCGTTTACGGGTTGGTATCACCAGTCGCTGGAATGCTTGCTGACCGCTGGAGGCCGAGAAGGCTCATTTTGATAGGCCTCGTGGTCCTTAGCCTGGCGACCGCCGGTTCTGGGTTCTCTCGTGAGCTGTGGAATTTTTATATTCTGTTTGGTTTCTTGATGCCGATTGGCCTTGCTCTTTGCGGTTGGCCCTTATGGTGTGCGGCGTTAGCCAATTGGTTTGATGAAAAACGCGGTCTCGTAATGGGCATAGGACAAGTGGGAGCTGGTATGAGCGTGATCTTCGCTCTAGTTGTTCAAGTTTTGATATCTCAAGGAGGTTGGAGGATAGCCTTCTTTTCGCTGGGCGCTATTCAACTAGTGGTCCTCGGTCCGCTATTTCTGGTTTTTTTCTACTATCGTCCAGACGATAAGGGAATGGGGCCTTACGGAAGAACCAAGAACGGGGATACAAACGGCGTGATCCGGAATACACCCACAGCAGCCAATGCTGTCTTTCCTCAATGGACCCTAAAGAAAGCTCTCAAGACCTACCAGCTGTGGCTTCTCATCCTTTCCCATCTCCTCTTCTGGGGCGTCACGAGCCAGTCGATGCTCGCTCACCAAGTCAAGTTCGCTGAGGACGTGGGGTATGCAGATCAATTCGCAGCTGGCATTCTTGCGCTTACCGGATTCTCGGCTGTCGGAGGTCAGATGTGTGGTTTCCTCGCCGACCGGATAACTAAAAAGAAAATGTTCAGTTTCACTTGCTTCTTGGCCATCCTTGCCATCGCTTTCTTGCTCCTGGTTAAAGATAACTCTGAGCCCTGGCTAATGTATCTTTACGCGGTACTTTTCGGCTATGGGATCGGTATTCAAGTACCAATTATTTATGCCCAGATCGCAGACATCTTTCACGGGAAGCATTTTGGTACCATAGGGGCTTTATTGCTTACCGGGCAGGGAATCGGTGGTGCCATAGGCCCTTGGATTACTGGCCATTTGTACGACGTTTACGGCAGTTATCGCAATGCTTTTGTGTTTTTGATGGCATGCTTGGTTTTGTCTTGCTTGAGTTTTATTGTTGCGGCAGCATCAAGGCCACCCTCATTTGCATCAAGGTAAACTCAAACTTTATGTGGATGAGAGAACAGGGAGCTTCCCACTTGAACATGGCCTGATGCGGGTGTATGCTCTGGCCTGTCATGTGGCAGAGGCTGGGCAAGAGCTATTCTCCCCAGTTTGAGCTGGTACCACTGGCCTTGCTGTTCCTGGCTTTTTACCTGGCCATCACAGCGTACCCCAGCCTACCCGACCGTATACCTTCACACTTCAACCTGGGAGGCCTGCCGGACCAGTGGGGAGGTAAGGCCGGTATCTACACTTTCCCCGTCGTCGGAACAGCCGTGTACTTGATGGTCACCGCTATCACCGTGGCGTTCTCCATAGCCAAAGACCCCAAGAGCCTGATGAACCTGCCCCGGAAGGCAAAAGACGCCATTACGCCGGCCCAGGCTGAGGAGCTGCGCACCTTCGTGACCCGCAGCATGATGGTGTTGAAGTGCCTCGTATTGGGCATGTCGGCCTACGGCACGTACGGAACTATCCAGGTTGCCACAGGCAAGGCCGCCAGCCTGGGAACGGAGTTCAACCTGTTCTTTGCCGGCATAATGCTGGTCGTGGCGTACATGCTATGGCGCACGCTCCGGCTCATGTTTTCGGCGGGAAAGCAGCCGCGGCCCTGAATATTGAGAATAAGCGTTGAAAGCGAGGAAAAAGGCAGTGGCATCAGAGAGTCCTGTGGTCAAGAAGCTAGGCGTCAAGCCGGGGCAGAAGGTATTGGTGATGAATGCCCCGCAGGGGTTTGTAGAGGCCCTGGGGAAGCTTCCTGCCGGTGTGGAGCTCAAGACAGGTGACAAGGGCCCGTTCGACCTGGTCCTGGCCTTCGTGAGCACAAGGGCAGAGGTTGACTCACGCGCGCCCGAAGCCATTAGGGCTATGAAGCCCGGGGGGGCGCTGTGGTTCGCCTATCCCAAGAAGACGTCGGCCATAAAGACCGACATATCGCGGGATGCGGGCTGGAGTGCCTTGCAGGCCGCCGGGTATCGCCCGGTGTCGCTGTTCGCTATCGACGATACCTGGGCAGCCCTGCGCTTCCGACCCGTTGCAGAGGTGAAGCGCTAGGGCCTCTTTCTACGGCCTCGGCTTGCAGATGATCTCGTTTACTCTCAACTGGAAGAAGTCGAAGGAGTTTGCCGGCGTGATCACTGCGGCAGAGTCGGCTCCCTTGGATGAACCCGCGACAGCGACCACCTCTTCGCCTGCACGCACAATCCCGGCATCCGCTGCCATCAGAGACATCTCACACGCGACCTTGATGCCCGGCGAAAACAACCTCAACGTGTATGCGATTATCTCCTCCGTCTGATAGGTATTGAGCCGACGCCGCACCGAGCGGCCCACGCCGCCGAAAGCCAGCGTGGCGGTAAGCACACGGCCTCCCCTGGATTCAACGAAGGCGCGCTTGTCCGGCTCCAGCTCTTGTGTGTTCGGACCCTTATGTCCCGTGGGGTGCGTGACCACTGTCAGGTTGTAGCCCTGGAACAGCTCGACGGCGCGGACAGCCGTATCGCCTCTTGTCGTGGCCACAAGTATTGATCTTATCCCCAGCTCGTCAGCCCGCTTCTTCGCCAGGCGAAGCGTTTCCTCTGTATTGTCCTTGCCTGGGCTAGAGAAATAAGTGGTGCTGGTAACGATAGACACGGGGGACGCTGCTGTGGACAAATTGGCGCTCGCTGCCTGCTCGTTTTTCTGGGCCATACCTCGCCTCCTTGCTTTACTGCCGCACATTATTCCGCCACCGTGTTGCCCTCGTGGCGACGCTATTCTACCCCAAAACTAGGCCCTGGGAACTCGACGGCTGCACCCCGTATTGCAGCCTTCAGTTTTGGTACGGCGAGTACTATACTCTATGCGCTGAAGTCATACCAAAGGAGAAGCTACAATGCAGCTGCGGCCGCATCACCTTTTGTGCATACGCTTTGTGAGCGATGGATCTTTGGACTCCTCAAGGGGCGACGTATATACCGAGGCACGCAAAAAGCTACTGGAATTCGTTGAGGGGAATAGCGGCGATGTGAAGGCAACAGTAGAGGTGAAGGAAGGCCACGACACGATCTGCGCAGTTTGCCCGCATTTCAATGGCCGGGAGTGTGCTCATCCCGCCGGAGGCGAGGAAGGGGTGAGGAAATGGGATGCCAAGGTGCTGCAGGGGCTGGGCTTGCACTTCGGGCAGGTAATAGAGGTGTCCAGGCTGAGCTCGCTGATCAAAGAAAAGACGCCCATGGACTTCTGTGTGATGAAGTGTCCGCGTTACCGGCATGGCCAATGCCGCCTGAACACAGCTTTCCCTGGCGCCGCAGCCGGCGAAGCGCCGCGCTAGAGCCGGCTGCAAAGCTCACTTTTTGCCGTCTGCCCTCCTGATTGAGCAGAGGAGCGCCTTTAGCTGCGGGTAGCCCATTATCGGCTCCCGGTAATCCGTATCCGTCAGCAGGTTGGCGTTGGCTTCCCCCGGCCACCCGTGCGGGACCAGCACCACTCCCTCGGCCACCCTCCCGTCCACAAGGGCTTTCATACGGACTCTGCCGCGGTTTGTCTCGATGATGATGTCGTCGCCATCCATTATCCCGTGTTCTTTCGCCGTCTTCGGCCCCATCTCAGCACTGGGAACGGGGCTCCGGGACTTCAGGGCAGCCACACCCCGGAACTGGCTGTGGGTGTAGTAGGGATTCCGGTGCCCGGTGCAGAGGATCAGCGGGTATTTCCCTGAGCTTGACGCTCCTGACGGAGTCCTCTCAGGCTCACGGTACGTGGGCAAAGGGTCGAACCCTACCTTCGCCAGCGCGTCGCTGTAGATCTCGATCTTCTTGCTTGGTGTGGGGAAGGCCCCTTCCTTCACGCCGTACTTCTTCTGCTGGTAAAATGCCCCCTGCGGCTTTTCTGTCAGCAATTGCTCGAAGCTGAGGCCCGTCGGCGCCAGTTCGAAAGCCACCAGCTCCTCTTCCGACTTCCAGGGGAACTGCTCTCCGATGCCAAGCCAGCCAGCCAGCTCGGTAAAGGACCTCCACTCCGACCGGCTTTCGAAAAATGGCTCCAGGGCCTTCTTCCTCAACATGAGGTAAGGCATGCCGTGGCATACGTTATACGTGTAGGCAATGCCCCATTTCTCTAGGTGCGCGCAGGCGGGCAGGACATAGTGGGCATAACTTGCTGTCTCGGTCATGAACATATCGTGCACTACCAGCAGGTCCAGCCTCTTGAACGCCTCTCGGAAGGCGTTGCTGTCGGCCATGGAAACCAGCGGGTTGCCGCCTATCACCAGGAACGCCTTCAGCTTCTCCGGTATGCTTTCCGGAACGCAGGTGACGACTGCGTACGGGCTCTTTCGGCCCCAGACCTCGTAGAACAAGGGATACTGGTTTACGCCCAGCGGCTCCCCTTCCACACCCAACCCCACATTGCCCAGCGCAAGCCGCGGGCTTATCACCCAGCCGCCGGGGTTGTTTATGTTTCCGGTGATGGTCTGGAGTATGGAAAAGGCACGGCTATTCTGTGTGCCGTTGGCCGTTTGGTCCTGGGTGCACGTGCCCTGGAAGATACTGGCACCATTGGTCGTGGCAAATAGCCGGGCCAGCTTGCGTATGTCCTCGGCGGGCACCCATGTTACCTTCTCAGCCCATTCCGGGGTGTATTGCTGAATGTGCGGGACCAGCTTGTCGAAGCCGTAGGTGTACTTCTCCACGAAGTCGCGGTCGTACAGCCCTTCGTTGACTATGACGTTTATCATGGCCAGTGCCATGGCCCCGTCAGTGCCCGGCCTTATGGCCAGGTACATATCCGCACGGTCGGCCAGAGGGATCCTCTTTGGGTCTATGACTACGAGCTTGGCCCCCTTCTTGAGGTTCTCCTGCATGTGCCACAACAAGGTGAAGTCGGACGCTTCCGGGTTATGGCCCCAGAGGATATACAGCTCGGAGTCCAGCTCCTCGACGGGGTACTTGCCGAAGGTCAGTTGCCTGGTGCGTATCCTCATGCGGTAGCAAACACCCTCGACCGAGAAGAAATTAGGCGACCCGAAGGCGGCCTTGAACCGCTGGGTCAATCCGACCATCTCCAGGTTCTCCACTCCGATGGAGCCGTTGAACACGCCCAGTGCCTGCGGGCCGGCGTCCCGTTTTATTTTCAACAGCTTTTCGGCTATTTCGCTGAGGGCCTGGTCCCAGGTTATCCTCTCCCAGCCCCCCCGGCCTCTCTTCAAAGGGTATTTCAGGCGGTCCGGGTGGTATATGTTGTCCAGCATGGCCTCGCCCTTGGCGCACAGCCTGCCCCTGTTAAGCGGGTGGGACTCCAACCCCTCGACGCTGACGGCCTTGCCGTCTTTGACGGTCACCTTGATCCCGCAGCTGTGGTAGCACAGCGTGCAGTCGGTCAGTACCTGCTTGACTTCGTTCGCCATATTAACGTTCATCTACCTTTCATATCATAAGAGCGGTCTGCCCTCACCTGGCCCGTGTTTCACCAGAGTGGTGTCGCAGTATATGTAGCCGCACACGGATCAGCTCTCTGGTCACATGACAATCCCGCTTTTGACCAAAGTATACTACAGATCATTGCACCATCACCCCCTGTATCCCCCGCTTCCTTCGAGGAAGCGGGGGAGGGTATTTGTTTCGAAGGGGCCGCGCCCCCTTCGAGCACTCCCGCTGGTGAGCTGAAATATCGATCGCCTCCAAACGCTCCCCTGCTAAACCAATCTTACAAGCTGGTGCGCAACCTCCTTTTGCGGCCTCATCCGCACCATATTGGTATTAGGTTTGACAATAGCGGCATATCACAAGTAATATAGCGCTTGACGGGAAGAACCAATGTTTAAAGTGCGGACTGGCCAAACAAACCGCCCCCAGCAGTCGACCGATTACAGTATCGGCGGCCGCATTTGGGTGCAAAAAGATGGCGAGCTTTATTTGGGGTGGGGACGCGTGATCCTCCTGGAGAAGATTGAAGAGCTTGGTTCGATCTCCGCCGCCGCCCGGGCGATGAAGCTCGGCTACCGCAATGCCTGGCTCTGGATTGAAGCCATGAACCGCCTGGCGCCATCGCCGCTGATCGAAAAGCGGGTGGGAGGACAGCGGGGTGGTCAGGCCAGAGTGACTGAGGAAGGCCGCAAAGCAATCGCCCGATACAAGGAAATCCGGCGGCTCTTCCAAGAGTTCATTAAGGGAATAAGCTGACTGCAATCTTCCGCCGCTGCGTTCAGGGTCCACAATGACACCTCCCAGTGGCATACCATTGAACCCGCCTTGGCAGAGATCGAACACGACATGGTTTTGAGAAAGCTAAAGTGATTGTCATGAGTAGGTTTCTTGCCTGGATACCCGCTTGCGCGGGTATGACAGGAGGGGAGCGCACGCAGGCGAAGTTGTGGCTTTCAGGGAAAGACATAGCCCAAGCTTCCAGAGTGCTCCCTAAAACTACGGAGTGGCTCGTGCCTGTGGCCGAAAGATGAAAGGCACCAAAAAGATGGTCTTGGTTGGAGCCTTAGCTGTCGGCCTTTGCCTGCTGGGGCTGGTCGGCTGCGCTTCAAAAGCGCTGTCGCCGCTGAATCTCTCTGCCGCGGTCAGTGTCAGCGACGCCATGCGCGAGATCAATCGCGTCTACGAGGGGGTCAAGCCGGAGTCGGCTGTTAGCGCTAACTTCGCAGCCTCCGGTGTTCTGCAAACCCAGGTCCAGAACGGCGCGCCAACGGATGTTATTGTCACGGCGGGCGCAGGGCCGATGGACGCTTTGCAACGGCAAGGCCTGCTGCTAAGCGATACCCGCCGTGACCTGCTACACAACACCGTGGTGCTGATCGTGCCCACCAGTAGCACGCTGGGAATTACAGGCTTTGCAGACCTGGCCCGCGGGATGGTGAAAAGGGTAGCATTGGGGGACCCTGCCTCCGTTCCCGCGGGCACGTACGGCGAGCAGGCTTTGGACGAGCTGGGCCTGGCGGGGGTGATAAAGCCAAAGCTGATAATCGCCAGCGACGTCCGGCAGGTGCTGGCCTACGTTGAAAGCGGTAATGTCGATGCCGGGGTTGTTTATCTGACTGACGCCAGGGTTTCTACTAAGGTCAAGGTCGTGGCCAGGGCTCCAGACGGAGTTAACGCCCGCGTCGTCTATCCCGTGGCTGTGGTCAAGTCCAGCTCCAGGCCGGCGGCCGCAAGAGACTATGTAAACTTCCTGTTCGGAGACGCCGCCCGTGCCGCCTTTACCAGGTTCGGCTTCGAGCCGGTGACAGCAGGCGCGGAATGACCGATAGTCTTCTCTCTCCCGTCTGGGTCTCGCTGAAGACGGTGTTTGCCGCTACGGCGATCACCTTCTTCCTGGGCATCGCCGCCGCGCGATGGCTGGCGCGTTATTCAGGCAAGCCCTCGACGATTATCGATAGCCTCTTCTTGCTCCCGCTGGTATTGCCGCCGACGGTTGTCGGATTCGGCCTTCTGGTACTGTTTGGCAGGAACGGGCCCCTCGGCCAGGCGCTGTCAACGATTGGTGTGACAGTGGTCTTTTCCTGGCCGGCCACCGTTATAACCGCTGCCATAATGTCTTTTCCCTTGATGTATATGACCGCCCGGGCTGGTTTCGAACAGGTAGAAGCCAATATCGAGGACTCGGCCCGGACGCTAGGAGCCAGTGAGTGGAAAATCTTCTGGACGGTAACCATGCCGTTGGCCTGGCCGAGCGTGGCGGCGGGCATTGCCTTGTCGTTTGCCCGCTGCCTGGGCGAGTTCGGGGCCACGCTGATGCTGGCGGGTAACATTCCGGGTAAGACGGCAACGATTCCCGTTGCGATCTACTTCGAAATTCAGGCCGGGCGCACCCAACAGGCAGTTATCCTGGTGCTGGTAACCCTCGTCATCGCCTTGTCTTCGCTGGCGGCCCTGGTGCTGGAAAGGCCGCTGGTCCGGGGCAGATTTACCCGCTCCGGCCTGAGGGTGAAAAAGACTAAAATCGTTCGCTAGCCTACTGAAAGGAACCAGTCGTTGCTTAAAGTTGACATCAAGAAATCCGTCCCCGGATTCGACCTGGAAGTGGATTTCTCGATCGATGAGGAAATCCTGGCGGTGCTCGGGCCATCTGGCTCGGGTAAAACGATGACCTTGAAATGCATTGCCGGGCTGGTGCGACCTGATGCCGGCCATATCGAGCTCAACGGCCGCGTCTTGTTCGATTCCGTGCGCCGTATCAATTTGTCCCCACAACAGCGCAAGGTGGGCTTCGTCTTTCAGAACTATGCTTTGTTCCCGCATCTGACCGTTTACCAGAATACTGCCTATGGGGTGCAGGGCCGTTCTCCGGATGAGGTGAAATCCCGAGTATCATCCTTGCTCGAGAAGATGCGCATACTGGGCCTGGCGCAGCGCTACCCCAGCGAGCTATCGTCCGGACAGCAGCAACGCGTCGCGCTGGCCCGCGCCCTTTCGAACGAGCCCGAGCTGCTATTGCTCGACGAGCCCTTCTCGGCGCTGGATACGCCGCGTCGCGAGCGGCTTGAGTTCGAGCTCTTGGCTTTGCAGCGTTCCTATAAAGGCGAGATCCTCCTGGTAACTCATGATCTGGCCCAGGGCTACAAAATGGGCTCGAAAGTCGCCGTTTATGAGGCGGGGCATATCGTCCAATGCGATACCAAGGACAATGTCGTGGGCAAGCCGGCCAACCGTACTGTCGCCAGGCTCACAGGCTTTCGAAACCTGATGGAGGGTCGAATCACTCGCATAGACGGGCCTTATCTCTGGGTTACGGTACCACGGCTCGGTCAGTCTTTCAAGATTCAAGATCCTGTCGATTCAAATATGCTAATTGATCAACGGGTTACGGTTGGGATACGGCCGGAATATGTCACGATTGCCGCTGGCCCGGCAGAGAATGCCGTTTTGAGTGTGGTAAGCCAGGTCGTGGAAGGGATTACCAGCGTGAGCTATTATTTTCACGGAAAGGCCGATGAGGATGGCCGGTACGACCTTGAGGCCAGGCTGGAGAAGTCGCGGAATCCAGTGATAGCTCCTGGCCAGTCGTGCTACGTGTACCTCCCACCGGAGCGATTGGTGCTGCTTAAAGAGATAAGGTGAGAACTGCGTAAATCGAGTATAATTAGGGACAAACTCGGATAGCCTCTGTATGGAATCACTAGTCCTTTACCGCAAGTACCGTCCCCAGACCCTGTCGGAGGTGGCAGGGCAAGAGCACGTGACCCGGACGTTGAAAAACGCCCTGGAACGGCAGCGCATAGCCCATGCCTACCTCTTCTGCGGCCCGCGCGGCACAGGTAAGACCTCTACAGGCAGGATACTGGCCAAGGCGGTGAACTGCGAGACCGGTGGTCATGGCGAGCCGTGCAACGCCTGCACTACTTGCCGCGCCATTACCGAAGGTACAGCCCTGGACGTCATCGAGGTAGATGCAGCCTCCAATCGCGGCATAGACGAGGTGCGTGACCTGCGTGAGAAGGTGAACTACGCCCCCAACAACGCCAGGTACAAGGTCTACATCATCGACGAAGTGCACATGTTGACCGACGCGGCCTCCAACGCACTGTTGAAGACGCTGGAGGAGCCGCCGCCGTATGTAATCTTTGTTCTGGCGACCACCGAGCCACACAGATTGCTGCCCACTATATTGTCCCGCTGCCAGCGGTACGACTTCCGCCGCCTGAATCAGCCAGCCGTTGTGTCCCGCCTGGCTTATATTTGCCAGATGGAGAAATTCCAGGCACAGCCCGAGGCGCTGAACCTCATCGCCAGTAGCGCCACAGGCAGCCTGCGCGATGCCGTGAACCTTCTGGAGCAGATGTTCAATTACTTCGGCCAGCACATGGAGCTGGCCCAGGTACAGGCCGCGCTGGGCGTGACCGGCGACCGCCGTGCCAGGGAGCTGGCGCGGCACCTTATGGCCCGGAACACCGCCGCCGGGCTGCAAACACTGAACAGCGTGGTCCGCGATGGACTCGACCTGAGGCAGTTCCACCGCGAGCTGACCGATTACCTGAGGCAACTGCTGCTGGTAAAGTCCGGCGCCTCGAGCGCCGTGGACGCGACGGCGGAGGATACCGCCGAGATGCAGTCTGTGGTGGCAGCCGTACCCCTAGAGCATGTCCTGTCAGTGGTCAAGATAACCGGCAGGCTGGACCTGCGTTTGGACAATTACTCGTCCCTGCCGCTGGAATTGGCAATAGTGGAATGCGGGCTGGAGATACAGCAGAAAGCGCCTGCACCTGAGGCGCACCCCCAAGAGAAGCGTCCCGAGGCCCAGCCGGCACGTCCCGTGAGGGCAAAGGCCCCTACGCCGCCCGCCGCTGCTGTTCCAGCCATGCCTGCTGGGGCGGCTAGACCTGTCGCCGCCAAACCCGTCGAGACGCCGCAGCCTGCTGCCAGGCCAGCCCCTGCCGCGCCGGTACAGGAAACGCCGCTCAAGGCCGACTGGAACAAGGTCCTTGTGGCGGTAAAGGCCGTGAATAAAAACATCGCCGTCCGGTTGCAGGACTGTGAGCCGATTTCGATAGAGAACGGCGTGGCTGTGCTGGGCTTCGGGCACTCGTTTCACAAGGACAAGATAGAAGAGCCGGAGCACCGCAAACTGGTTGAGGACACGTTGAGCAAGGTCATGGGCTCGCCGTACAAGATAAACTGCACCCTTCAGGTACAGGAGAAGAAGCCGCAGACACAGCAGGCCCCGCAGGGGCACCTGATAAAGGCGGCGCTGCAGTTGGGAGCGAAGATCATCAACACTGAGGAGCAACGCCATGATGAATAAAAACCTGATGCGCCAGGCCCAGGAACTGCAAGCCAGGCTCGCCAAGGCCCAGGAGGAGCTTGGGAACGAGACCGTCGAGGCAAGCTCGGGCGGCGGGTCGGTGACTATCGTGATGGACGGCCATCAGAACGTCCGCAGCGTGAAGATCAAGCCCGAGGCCGTTGACCCCACAGATATGAGCCTGCTGGAAGACCTGGTGATGGCCGCATTCAACGAGGCCCTCAAGAAGTCCCAGGAGCTTGTAGCCAAGCGCATGGGGTCCCTGACGGGCGGCCTCAAAATACCCGGACTGACGTAGAGGAAAGAGAGTTGGGCAGACAATCAATATCGCTGACAGAGCCGGTAGCGCGGCTCGTTGATGCTTTGCACAAGCTGCCGGGCATAGGGCCAAAGAGCGCCCAGCGCCTGGCTTACTACCTGCTGCAAGCAGATAAAGAGCAGGTGAAGGCCCTGTCCGAAGCCATAACCATGGTCAAGGAGAAGGTCTCGTTGTGCTCCGTCTGTTTCAACATTGCAGATTCAGAGAAATGCGAGGTCTGTCGCGACCCGCAGCGGGATGCGTCAATGATCTGCGTAGTTGAGAAGCCCATGGACGTGCTGCCCATCGAACGAACCAAGGTGTACAAAGGGCTGTACCACGTGCTGCACGGCACCATCGCCCCTACGGAGGGCATAGGCCCCGACCAGCTAAGGGTAAGGGAGCTTCTGGCACGGTTGCGCGATGGCACGGTGAAAGAGGTCATGCTGGCCACAAACCCGAATGTTGAGGGTGAGGCCACGGCAATGTACCTCCAGAAGCAAATAGGCGCCATGGGCGTAAGGGTTACCCGGCTGGCCAGAGGGCTTCCTTTCGGCGCCGACCTGGAATACACCGACGACGTGACGCTGACCGGGGCAATACAGCGTCGCGAGCAGATATCTTAGGTGGTGGCGTTCAACAAATGAGTTCATCCAAGACCTACAGGACCGAAGGAGTCGTCCTCAGGCGGTCCGATTCCGGCGAAGCCGATAGGATAATCACCTTCCTAACCCCCGATAAAGGCAAGATTCACGCCGTGGCCAGGGGGGTCCGCAAACCCAAGAGCAAGCTGTACGGGCTGGTGGAGTTGTTCACCCACTCTTCGCTGATGCTGGCCCAAGGCCATAGCCTGGATATAGTTGCGCAGGGGGAAACCATCCACACCTTTTTACCTCTGAAGAGCGATCTCCAGCGCTCGGCCTGCGCCTTTTACGTGGCGGAGCTAGTCAACCGGTTTACGCTGGAGCACGAGGAGAACCGTGCCCTGTTCGACCTGCTGATACATACGTTGGAACAGCTATGCTGCGAAAAGAACGTCTCCCTCCTGCTACGCCACTTTGAGGTGAATCTTCTCCAGTGCCTGGGTTACCGGCCGAACCTGCACCGCTGCGTGGAATGCAATGCTCTTCTCCAGCCTGTGACCAACGCCTTCAGCCCCGCCGGCGGCGGCATACTCTGCCCGGGGTGCGTCAAGACCGATCAAATGGCCCGGCCCATATCCGTGGACGCTATAAAGGTGCTCCGGGTGCTCCAGGGCTTTGACTTCGCTACGGCTAGCCGTGTGAGGATAAAGCAGGGCTTGGCGCAGGAAGTGGAGCAGGTACTGAGGAGCTATATCGAGTTCCTTTTGGAGCATAAAGTGCAGTCCGCGGCCTGGCTCGACACGCTCAAAGGAGGCGATCTCGCGTCGCCTTCACCGTCGTACCCGGTAACCAGCGCCAGCTAACGCGCACTGTCTGGGCTTCTCTCTGAACAGGATGACACGATCGCCGGACGGCTGCTTTGTATTGCTGTAGAACGGCAGATCAATCGTGTTTGATGGAGCCCTCTAAACGCAACTTCCGAGTCATCCGAAGCTGTTTAGCTTTGACGATGTAGACAGAAGGATGCTTGACAAGAGGCCCTCGTTATGTCTATAGTTGGGCATGTCACAGCGAGCCTCCGGCGCCATGCACGTAGTCAGGGTGAGGAAGATGGAAGGTGGCAAGGTATACCAGTCCGTGCTGCTGCGCCGATCCTACCGCGATGGCTCCCGGGTAAGGAATCGCAC